>JAICKM010000369.1 GCA_025927935.1 Chloroflexia bacterium
ATCGATCCGGACCGCTTGCAGGAAGAAAAAGAACGGGAAATGACCATCGACCTCGGCTTCGCCTGGCTCCAGTTGCCGGGCGGACCCGAGGTCTCGATTGTCGATGTGCCGGGCCACGAGCGCTTCATCAAGAACATGCTGGCCGGGGTGGGCGGCATCGACGCGGCGCTGCTGGTCATCGCCGCCGACGAGGGGCCGATGCCCCAGACGGCGGAGCATCTCAACATCCTGCACTTGCTCGGCGTCGAGCGCGGGCTGGTCGTGCTGACCAAGCGCGACCTGGTGGATAGCGACTGGCTCGACCTGGTGCAGGAAGAAGTCCGCGACCGGCTGGCAGGCACCACACTGGCGGGCGCGCCGCTGGTGGCCGTCTCGGCGCGCACGGGCGCGGGACTGCCGGAGTTAAAGACGGCCATCGCCACGCTGCTGGCCGGGACCACGCCCCGCCTGGACAAGGGCCGCCCGCGCCTGCCCATCGACCGCGTGTTTAGCGTGGCAGGCTTCGGCACGGTCGTCACCGGCACGCTGAACGACGGCAGCCTGCACATCGGGCAGGAGGTCGAAGTGGTGCCCGGCGGGCTGCACAGCCGGGTGCGCGGGCTGCAAAGCCACAAACACAAGACCGAAACGGCGGCGCCCGGTGGCCGGGTGGCGGTCAATCTGGGCGGGCTGGCCGTCGAGGATCTGCGGCGCGGCCAGGTGGTGACCACGCCGGGCTGGCTGCAGCCCACAGTGCGTATCGACGCGCGCCTGCACTTGCTGCCCGACGCGCCGAAGCCCCTGGCCCAGAACGCTCTGCTGGACTTCTTCGCGGGCGCCGCCGAAAGTTCCTGCCGGGTCACGTTGCTGGATACCGAGAAACTGGAGCCGGGCCGTGCGGGCTGGGTGACGCTGCGCCTGGCCGAACCGGTGGCGGTGGTCAAGGGCGACCGCTTCATTCTGCGCCAGGCGTCGCCGTCACTGACTATCGGCGGCGGCGTGGTCATCGACGCGCAGCCGCGCCGCCATCGCCGGTTTGACCCGGTGGTGTTGCGGGCGCTGGAAACACGTGAGCGCGGCACGCCGGAGGAATTGCTGGTGCAGGCGCTGGGCGGCGAGGCGCGCGAGGTCAAGGCGGCGTTGGAAGCGACCGGGCTGCCCGCCGACGCCGGGCGCGCGGCCCTGGCCGCCACCCTGGCGAGCGGCGATGTGGTCCGCCTGGGCGCGCCGCCCGCCGAGGGCGCCGATGCGCTGCCCCTGCCTACCGCGCTGATTATGAGCCTGGGCGCCTGGAACGCCCTGGCGGGGCGTATGCGCGAGGTGGTGGCCCGCTATCACGCGCAGTACCCGCTGCGCCGGGGGCCAAGCAAAGAAGAACTGAAAAGCCGACTGGGCCTTACTCCCAAGGTCTACAGCGCCGTGGTGGCGCGCGCCGTTGCCACGGGCGTGCTGGCCGAAGACCCGAC
The DNA here is from genome assembly GCA_025927935.1 of Chloroflexia bacterium. Next base: position 1,446 of record JAICKM010000369.1, read on the forward strand.
CACCTTCCGCCTGCCCGAACACATCGTCCAGTTCACGCCCGCGCAGGCCGAGCAGGTGCGCCGAATGCAGGCCGCTTTCGCCGCCGACCCGATGAGTCCGCCCGATCCAGCCGACCTGGGCCTCGACCCCGAAGTGACGGCGGCGCTGCTGGAGCGCGGCGACCTGGTCAAAGTCAGCGGCGATATCTACTACGACCGGGCCACCTACGACCGCATGGTGGCTCGCGTGCTGGAGGTCATCGACACACGGGGCAGCATTGCCGTGGCCGACCTGCGCGACCTGTTCAACACCACGCGCAAATACGCCGTGCCCTTCCTCGAACACCTCGACGAGGTCCGTGTCACCCGCCGCAAGGGCGATGTTCGCGTCCGCTGGTAACGGCGAGTGGTTAGTGGTCGGTGGTCAGTGGTCAGTTTCCTGAAGGGGTGTGTCTGGCTCTTGTCCCTCTGAGCGGAGCGAAGAGTCTCGGCGCCGGGGCGGCGATAGCAGGCGAGCGGTCAGGTCGCGCGGGCGGCGCGGATTTGAGGAGGCGAAATAGCCGGTGTACGTGTCTAAACGGGTGCAGACGACCGCGACGCCGATCATCGACCACCTGGAGGCGGTGGCGGCAGCGCAACGGGCCGCGGGGCGCGCGGTGATCAGCCTGGGGCAGGGCGTGGCCGCGTTTCCGCCGCCGCCCGCCGCGCTGGCGGCGGCGCGCGCCGCGCTGGCCGATCCCGCGACGCATACCTACAGCCCCGACGCCGGGTTACTGACCCTGCGCGCGGCCATCGCCCGCAAGTGGGAGCGCGACGCCGGGATCGTGGTGGACCCCGAGCGCGAGATCATCGTCACGGCGGGCGGCAACCAGGCGATCGCGCTGGCCCTGCTCACCTGCACCGACCCCGGCGATACGGTGGTCTTGCCCGCGCCTTACTACTTCAACCACGAGATGACCGCGCACCTCTGCGGGCTGACCTGCGTGGAGGCGCCGCTGGCGCCCGACGACGGCTTCCAACTGACCTGGGAGCGGCTAGCGCCGCATATCACACCCACCACCCGCGCCGTGGTGCTGACCACGCCCAGCAACCCAACCGGCGCGGTGGCCGATCCGGCGACGCTGACCGCGTGCGCCCATGAACTTGTCGCGCGGGGCATCACTCTCATCGTGGACGAGACGTATGAGTATTTCGTCTTCCGCGACGCGCGCCATTACTCGCTGGCCGCCGACCCGGCCTTGCGGCCCCATGTGGTCACGGTGGGCAGCTTCTCCAAGAGCTTCGGTATGGCCGGTTGGCGTGTCGGCTACCTGTTCGCCCCGCCGGAGGTGGCCGGGCCGGCGCTCAAGGTGCACGACACGCTGGTGATCTGCGCCCCGGTGATCGGCCAGCGGGCCGTGGCCGCCGCGCTCGACTCGGACTACTATCCGCTGCTGGCCGCGCAACGCGCCGAACTCGCTACCCGGCGGGCGGCGCTGGAGGCCGGGCTGGCGACGATCCCGCACCTGCACTGGCAGGAGACCTTCGGCTCGATCTTCGCCTTCGTGCGCGTGCTGGATGGCCCGCCGGTGGACGAACTGGCCCCGCTCTTGATCCGCGAGGCGGGCGTGCTGACCATACCGGGCACGGCCTTTGGCGCGGCGGGCGCGGGGCACCTGCGCCTGTCCTACGGTTCGGCCCCGGTGCCCGTGCTGGAGGAAGCCCTGGCCCGTCTGCGCTCCTTTTTCGCCCGCGATTAGGCTCCGGCACAGCGATGCTGCCGCGCGCCGGGCCGGTTTGAAACCGGCCCTACATGATCGGTTTTTGGCAAAACAATGCGGAAGCTGCAGCATGAACACCGTCAAGATCGAACTCCAAGAAGACCTCGTCGCGTTGTTGCACCCACTCAATCAGCCTACAACCGGCGTGGGCATGCCTGATCTGATAAACACCAAACAGGTTGAGGTCCTGGGGCAGATCGGTGTGCTTGAAGCCCGAGTATAGAGGATTGGGCATGCCAACCTCGCTGACCGACTTGCGGATCACCGAGCGGCTGGTGCTCAGCACACGCACCGTGCAGGCACACCTGCGCTCGATCTAGTCCCCGCTGGGCGTGCCCAACCGGGGCGGCGCGATCCGCTACGCGGTTGAGCACGGCCTGATCTAGAAGAGCACATCGGTTGTATTCACCCCGCCCCGCGCCGAACGGTTCAGCGGCCGACCTCCACGCGAATCACGTGCAGCGCATGGCCTGCAGGTCGCAACTCGTAGTAGGTGCTTAACAGTTGCGCCTTGATCTCGGCCGGCGTAGTGCCGTCGATGTAGTAGACGTGGTCGGCAGCCCAGCTAGCCCAACTGGTCATGCGGCCGGGATTACGCGACGCTACCGCCGGGTCTTTGCCCCAACCCTCCGCATCGAACTGCTGCTGTAAACGCGCTACATACGGCGTCCAGTTGGCGGCAGCCGCGCAGCCACTCCCGGCGCACGAATTCACGAGCAGGTAGTAGTCATCGGCCCCATAGGCAGCGGCGGCTGCCTGGTGCGGCGCTCCCAGCAGCGCCAGCAGTGCGATTGCGATAGCCAACAGGATAGGAACGGAGCGGAGCATCGACTTGTGTGTGCGGTTCATTTTGTGCCTCCCTTTGCGGTTTCATGATAGAAGCGCAGCCAGCCTTATCGATAGAACACCCAGGCCGGCTGTGGCTCGGCAATCCTTCGGCGCCATACAGTGTAGTTGCTGGTCTTAGGGTGGTTTACCAGCATCGTCCGGCGACGAGAGACAGTTGCATTAAAGCAAAGGACTGATGACAGCAGAAGGGGGAAGTGGTATAATAAGCGGAGAAAAAAGCGGACGAAAAAGCGGCCGGAGTGGCGCGATGAACGCGACAACAGGGATTACGACAGCCGGCTGGCTGAAGGCGCGGCGCAAAGATCTGGATCTGACGCAAGAGGCGCTGGCGGAGCGCGTCGGCTGCTCGGCGGACACGGTACGCAAGATCGAGGCGGGCAAGCAGCGGCCTTCGCAGCAGTTGGCGGGCCTGCTGGCGACCGAGCTGGGCGTGCCGGCGAACGAGCGCCCCGCTGCCGTGCGGCGGCTGCGCACCCTCGGGCCCCCCGCCGTCGCCTGGCGGGGCGGCGGGGGGCCCGTACCCGCGCCGGCAGCCGCATCCGCCCCGCCGGCGTGGAGTAGACATGGTCTGCCAATCCCGGCCACCGCGTTGATCGGGCGCGAGGCGGAGATTGGCCGGCTGCTTGAGTTGCTGCTGCGTTTCGAGGCGCGGCTGGTCACGCTGCTGGGGCCGCCGGGCATCGGCAAGACCCGTCTGGCGCTGGCCGTCGCGCAATCCCAGCGCGACGAGTTCGCCGACGGTGTATGGTTCGTCGAACTGGCTGCGCTGACCGACCCCGCACTGCTGCCTGCGACCATCGCCCGGCTGTTCGGCATCAGCGAAAGCGCCGGGGCGAGCGTAATCGAGCGGTTAGCCAGCTATCTACGCGACAAACAGCTATTGCTGGTGCTGGACAACTGCGAGCACCTGCCCGCCGCCGCGGCGACGGTCGCCCTGCTGTTGCAGGAAGCGCCGGGGCTGAAGGTGCTGGCGACCAGCCGCGCGCCCCTGCGCGTCTATGGGGAGAAGGAGTATCCGGTTCCCGCGCTGCGCGTGCCTGAAGCGCAGGCAGCGCTGCCGCTGGCCGAGCTTGCCGACTATGAAGCGGTACGCCTCTTCGCGGAGCGGGCCAGGGATATAGCGCCGGACTTCACGCTCACAGGGGAGAATGCCGCGGCGGTAGCGGCCATCTGCCGGCGGCTGGACGGCTTGCCGCTGGCGCTGGAATTAGCAGCGGCACGCATCCGCATCCTGCCGCCGGGAGCGTTGCTGGCGCGGCTGAGTAACAGCCTGACCCTACTTACCGGCGGGCCGAGCACGCTGCCGCGGCGCCAGCAGACACTGCAAGCAGCCATCGAGTGGAGCTACGACCTGCTGAACCCCGACGAACAGCGGCTATTCCGGCGGCTGGGCGTGTTCCAGGGCGGGGCGACCCTGGAAGCCATCGCGGCTGTTTGCGCGGATGAGGGGTCTGGCGACGAAGCGCTTGAAGCAGTGCACTCACTGGTGAGCAAAAACTTGCTCAAGCAGCGGATCGGGCGCAGCGGGGAGCCGCGCTTCTGGATGCTGGAGACGATCCACGAATTCGCCCGCGCGAAGCTTCACGCCAGCAGACAGGCCGCGGCATTACGCTGGCGACACGCCTTTTACATGTGCCAGTTGGCCCAATTGGCCCAGCCGCACTGGCGCAACGCCGCGCAGGCGGAGTGGTCTGCACGACTGGAGGACGATCTAGACAACCTGTGGGCCGCGCTATCCTGGTCGGTGGAAGATGCGCCCGGCGAAGAGTTTGAGCGCGCCCTCTTAAGTCTGCGCCTGAGCGCCATACTGTGGTGGTTTTGGGGCATGACTCGCGCAGGCGAGGCCAGGCGCTGGTTAGGGCTGGCGTTGCAGCGCGAGAGCCAACTGGACCGCGCCGGCATGGCGAAGGCTCAGATAGAGCAACTGGATCGGGCCATGATCGGCACTCTGCAGTCGGCGGCTAACGCGGCCGGCGTGCAGGATGATCAGCAGGCCGCCAACGCGCTCACGCAACAGATGCTGGACCTCAGTTACAAACTCGGTGATAAGCTAGGCACTGCCCGCGCCCTACACGACCTGGGCCTGTGGGCCATGGGCAGTGGCGACTACGCGCGGGCTGCCGCCCTGCTCGACGAGAGTCTGACGCTTAAGCGGGAACTGGGCGACACACACAGCATTATCCCCTCGTTGAATGCGCTCGGCATCATAGGCTTGCGGCAGCAGAATTACGAGCGCGCCCGTTCCTTCTTTGAAGAATGTCTTCGTCTCAGTCGCGAGCAACGAGACAATGCCTATACCGATGCGTCACTGGCAAACCTCTCGGAAGTAGCCTATTGTCAAGCTGATTACGCAAGGTCGCGAGTGCTTATTGAAGAAAGCCGCGCCGTGGCCGCGCCGCTTGATCTGCGAGAGAGAACCGCCCATTATCTGCTGGCGCGCGCGGCTATCGACTTACAGGAGTTTTGTCTGCACGGGCGGCGGAGAACTGCGCCGGGCATCGACGCTGCTGACCTGATGGCGCAGGCGCAATGCGCTGCCCGGCTACTTGGCGCGGCGGAAGCAATTTATAAAGCCGTGGGCACAACTCCATACGCGGGCGAAAACTCAATGTACATGCAGACCATCGTTACAATCGGCGCCTTGCTCAACGACCAGGAGTTCGCGGCGGTGCGCCGGCAAGGCCAGGCCATGACTGACGAGCAAGCTATCGCCTACCTGGGCGAGGTCGCCCCCGCCGCGCGACATAAACCGCCGTCCCGCTGGCTCCAGGCGCGCGCTACCAGTCCGGCAGCTATTGCTGCCGCGCAGCCCGCTGTCGCCGTGCTGCTGGAGGCGCTGCCCGCGCACGACGGCAATCTCACGCCGCGCGAGACGGAGGTGTTGCGCCTCCTTGCCGGCTCACTGACCGACATCCAGATCGCGGA
>JAICKM010000136.1 GCA_025927935.1 Chloroflexia bacterium
CCACCGGCACACGCCGTGGGCAACGAACAAGCGAAGGCCGGCGGCAAGAGCGGGGGGTGAGTGGCCGGGTGCGGCGAGGACGGGCATCAAGGCCGCGCTTGCTCTCATTATAGCGCGCGCCCCGGTGCCCGTCAACGGGTCACGCCCGCCCAACCTCTCCCCGCCACGGGAGGGGAGTCGCGGTTCCCCCTTCCCGCGCCGGGAAGGGGGGCAAGGGGGTTAGGCCCGCCGCGCACCGGGAAACGGCGGGGGTTGCCATGCCCGTGGCCGGGGTGTAGAATAAGGGCATACCACACCCGCGCAACCTCTGCGGCCACCTCGACGTGCGCTTAGCTTACCCGCCCGCGAAAGGACACCAGCCCATGGATGAGGATTCGTCTCCGCTAGAAGGATCATTGCCGCCCGGCGAGCAGGAGTTACCGATTGTGGGGGACACGCTGACCATCCTCCATAATCCCTTCAGCTTCATCGAGGAGAGGCGCGACGAGTTCGGGCCGGTCTTCCATGCCAATATCCTCAACCGCGACACGGCGATTATGACCGGCCCCGATGCCTGCGCCGCATTCATCGACCCGGCCAACATCAAGCGCACGGGGGCGCAACCGGAGCATGTGGCCCGGCTCATGGCCGGGATCACCCTGGCGACGCTCGACGGCGAGGCCCACCTGGCGCGCAAGTACCAGATCTTGCAGGCGTTCACGCCCGAAATGCTGGCCGGCTATCTGCCGATCATGCAACAGCATGTCGAAGCCCTGGTCCAAGGCTGGGCTGCGGCGGACGAGGTGCGCGGCCTGGACGAGTTGCGCCGGCTGGCGATTGGCGTGATCGGGGCGGCGATGACCGGGCTGGAGCCGGGATCGCGGCTGGCGGGTCTGCAACACGATTACAGCGAGCTACTGCGCGGCCTGCTGACCTTGCCGGTGGACCTGCCGGGCACGCAGTATCACGACGCAGTGGCCGCGCTGCCGCGCATTCTCGCCATCCTGAGCGACATAGTGGCCGAGCACCGGGCGCAGCCCACGGCGGACGGCCTGTCGCGCATCCTGGCGGCCCGTGCTCCCAACGGGGAGCAGTTGGGCGATCCGCAGGCGGCGCGGGAGTTGCACCATCTGTTCGTCGCCGGGTTCGTGTTGCACGCGCCGCTGGTCGCGCTGATCATGCAGTTGAGCGCGCACCCCGCTGTGCGGGCGCGGGCGCTGGACGAGGTGGCCCGGCTGGCCCCCGCCGGGCCGGTGACGCTGGACCAACTGGCCGCCATGCCCTACCTGACGCAGGTGGCCCTGGAGGTCAAGCGTATCTGCCCGGCGGTGCCCATGGTGTTCGGCGAGGCGCTACGCACCTTCGAGTTCAACGAGCACAGCATCCCCACGGGCTGGCGTGTGTTCCTGGGTATCTACGCGACCGATATGAACGAGGAGCTCTATACCCGCCCCGCGGACTTCGACCCCGATCGCTTCTCGTCCGAGCGGGCTGAGGATCGCCGCCACCCCTATGCCTTCGTGCCGCACGGCGCCGGGGAGGTACATACCACGCACCGCTGCCCCGGCGTCGATTTCGCCACCTACATCATGATGATCCTGGCGATTGTGCTCCTGCGCGATTACACCTGGGAACTGCCGCCGCAGGATCTCGACTACGTCTGGGCCGAAAGCCCGCCGCCGCCCAAAGACGGTCTACGCCTGCGCGTGCAACGGCGGGCCGCCCCGGCGGCCCCCGCCCCCGGCGACCAGCAGGGCTGAGCGCCGCTCTGCGCGGCCAGGGTTAAATGGGCGACATCCCGGATGCGTTGGTCGTCCCGGTCGTGCCCGCCATGCCGCGCAGGCGGAAGGCGAGGACGATGAACAAGATGCCGAAGACAATGGCGTAGATGCCGATCATCCAGGTCAGACCCAGCGCGCCCGCGCCGGGGAAGAGGAACAGCAGCCCGCCCAGGATGATCGACACGATGCCACCGAGGATCATCATCCATTCGTTGTCGATCACCTGCCGCAAGCGGACGGCGGCCACGATCTCCAGAATCCCGGTGACGAGCGCCCAGGCGGCGATGAAGTAGAGCAAGACGAGCGCCGTCATGCCCGGCCAGACGAAGGTGAGCACCCCGAAGATGATGCCCGCGATGCCTTCGAGCACCGCCGCCCACCAGCGCTGGTCGCGCTCACGGGAGGTGATGCCCGCGATCACCGCGAAGATGCCGTCCACGAAGGCATACGCGCCGAAGAACAGGACCAGCGTGATCAGCGTCAAGCCGGGCCACAGCACGGCCAGGATGCCGAAGATGATCGCTAGCACGCCCCGCAGGGCCAGTACCCACCAGTAGCGGGCCAGGGTTGGTAACATGATTGGTTTCCTCCATACGGCTACCCAGGCAGGGGCCGCCCCGCCTGATTTCCACCACTTGAGTGCCGCCGTGCGGCGGTAGCCGCGTATGCGCGGCGGTGCGTTCACCGCCTAGCGTCGCTCTTGCGCGATCCTGCTGTCTGGTGTACAGGCCGCAGCCACGCACCAGGCTTCGCAGCATATACAATGCCACTACCAGTCCGCGATTGTCATTCGCAGCGAAGAATCTGCGTCTCCTGGGGCCAACGCCGCGCCGCTCAGAGGGATACAGACTTCGTTGATCGGGCGGTCCGATTACTGTGGCGCCGCTTACCGCACCCGGCGGCCGGGCGTGCTACAATGGACCGTATCCCGGCAGGGTCCAGAGGCAGCCGGCTATGACATGATGACGACTAGCTAAGGAGTAGGCAAGCGATGACCGAGCCTATCGAGATTGACGACGCGACGTTTCAGCAGACGGTCCTGGAGGGCGCGGGGCCGGTGCTGGTCAATTTTACGGCGCCCTGGTGCAAACCGTGCCACGCCCTGGAGCCGGTGCTGATCGAACTCAGCCGCGAGTATGCCGGGCGGGTGCAGTTCGTGAACATCAACGCCGACGAGAACCCGGCCTGGGCGGCGGAGTACGGCGTGCAGGGCTTCCCCACGCTGCTGCTGTTCCGCAGTGGCCGCGAGATCGCGCGTCAGCTCGGCTTCAGCACGGCCGCGCGCATCCGCCAGCGCATCGACAAAGCCCTGGATGCCGTGGCCGTGCGCTAAGCGGCGCCCGCCTATACGCGAACCGGCGCGCAGAGTCCAGGCTCTGCGCGCCGGTTGTGTTGTGTGCGCGTAGGCGGGCGGCGCGACAAAGCGCCAGGCTTCCCTAGCCCCATGTCACTCTGATCTCAGCGAAGAGTCTCGTCGCCGGCCCCCACGAGACGAGATTCTTCACTGCGTTCAGAATGACAATTGACGATTGGCTTACGCTAGTTGAGCGCCGGCACCGCATGGCCCGGCGGATAGATCAGGTAGACCGTGCCGCCGGAGTTCTTCAGCCAGAGCGATTCCAGTTCGCTACGCAGATACGTGCGCCGCACGGTGTCGTTGCTCGGCGCCGCCGGGTCGTTGACGATGGGGTTGCCCGCGCTGTCGAAGCCGACCAGCACGGCCAGGTGCCCGCTGCTGGTGGGGATAGGCGCGCCGGTCAGCTCCCGCTTACCCCAGGCATAGCTGATCACCACCGGCACCCCCGCGGCGATCCACGGCTCGGCCTGGGCAAAGCTGGTGAAGCGGGCCACCACCGCGGTCAGGTTATGCGTGGCGGCATAGGCCGTGTTGAACGGCCAGTTGCCGTCGCCGTCATACAGCCAGTCATACACCCCCGCCACGGCGGCGCGCACGCGCGGTTCGCAGGGGCCGCTGTCCTGGTCCCAGTAGCCCAGCACCATCGAGGTCGAGGTGGGGCTGCACCAGACCGTGCCGCCGTCCGGGTAGACCATCTGCGAACACTGCGGCAGGTTGATCTGTGTATTCCACAGGGCGGGGTTGCCGGGCGCCAGGCTGGCGGGGGCGGCGGGCGTGGTCGAGACGGTGACGCCCGCGTTGCTCACGGTCGGCTTGGCAACGCCGTCAGCGCTGAACAGGCGGAACTTGAGCTGATAGGCGTTGCCGATGACGGGCGCTTTCTTGTTCGCGCTGCTCAGGATCAGCGTATCGGTCGCCACCGTGCCGTCGGCGTCGCCCTGCCCGTTGACCGAGTGGCGCTCGATGCTGCTGCTGTTCGTGGCGACCCAGACGCCCATGCTGTACCACTTGGTCCAGCGCGCGTTGACCCGCACGCGCAACTGCGTTTCGATCCAGGTGCCCGCCGGGGTAGTGGCGTTCCAGGAGGCAATGGCCTGGGTGAAGCCGAAGGATGTCAGCGTGACGGGGCCGGTGGCTTCGCCTACTTGGAAGCTGCCGCCGTTGTAGAAGTTGTGCCCGTTATAGCCGCCCGGCGCATAAGGATCGGTGCCGGTAGTGGCGCCGGAGGCGCTGAAGACGAGCGCCCCGCCGCTCAGGGCCACGCCGCTGAGCGTCCAGCCGGCAAAGTCCCCCTGGGCGGCCTGCCACTGGTGGGTGGCCGTCTGGTATGCCGGAGGCGGGCTGCTCGCCGCAACGGGCGCCGCGCTGATGAAGCCGATAAACAGTATGAGGAATACTCGCAAGCCGGACTGCCATTGCACCATAATGCGTTTCCTCCCCGGTCCCGCGCCTGGACCGCTCTCATCGCCCTGGTCCCCCAGGTTTCCCCGGCGGGACAGCGCCTGCCTGCCCGCCGTGCTCCTCGGTCTGGTTCCGATCATACCACAAAATGGGGTAGCGCGCGGGCGGTTTTCCGGGTGTATCGTGTGCCCGCGGAATGCGCTATAATGGCTTGTAACCGGGAGGATGGGGGTGCGGCAATGAACACGCGAGAACGCGGGGCGGACCCGCTCGCCGGGTGGCTGCGCGGGCGCGATCCGCGGGGCGCCTGGGAGCATATGCGGCACACGCTGGACACGAACGGCCCGGCGCGCGCCCTGATCCTCACCCTGGCCGGGACGCTGGAGGGCCGCCTGGCGCTGGAGCGTTCGCGGCGGATCTGGGCCTGCCACGGCCTGCCCGCCCCGTTCGACGACCTCTTGCGCGAGGAACTGGGCGAGGAGGTCGCCCCGCCCGTCGCGCCCACCGTCGCCACCTGCCGCACCTGCGGCGCCCCCCTCGTCCTCGCCGACCTCGGCCACACCCGCTGCGCCGCCTGCCGGGCGCGTGCGGAGTGCTGAGTGACGACGAGTGGTCAGTGGTCGGAAACGAGAGAAGGTTGTCACTCTGAGCAGCTTGTCATACCTCTATTGTCACTCTGAGCGCAGCGAAGAGTCTCGTCTTTGGCCGGCAAGACGAGACTCTTCGCTGCGCTCAGAATGACAAATTCCCGGTGACAGACTACTGAGCGTAGCGAAGAGTCTCGGCGCGCGGACTGGCCTCTGTAGGAGCCGGGTTCACACCGGCCCGGCGGGCGGTTCCTCGTTGGCGGCGGGTGGTTCTTCGCCCAGATCAAGAAAAGTTTCTAGATCGTGGAAGACGCGACGGATCTCGCCGGGCACGATCTCGTGGCGCACCAGGCGGCCTTCCTGGTGCGAGCGGATCAGCCCCGCCTCGCGCAGGATCTTGGCGTGGACGCTGACCGTGGGCCGGGCCAGGCCCAGGTAGTCGGCGATCTCGGTGTTGATCATGCCGAAGTGGCGGATCAGGCGCAGGATGACCAGCCGGGTGGGGTCGCCCAGGGCGGCGGCGCGATCCGCGACCGCGCTCGCGGCGGTGTGCAACTGGGTGTAGATGTTGCCCGACGGCGCGAAGGAGCAGACGAGCAGGCCGGGGCGCAGGGTCCAGGCGTCGGGCAGGCCGAACGGATCGGCCCAGAAGTAGACGCGCAAGCGGCCCGCCGTGATGGCGGCGTGCAGTTCCGGGTAGCGCAAGAGCGGACTCTGCGGGCTGAGCCAGGCGAGGTCGGGCACGCCGGAGCCGGACTCGCCGCCCAGCCCGGCGCGGGCCTGGGCCTCCAGGGCGGCGGGCACCTCGGCGCGGCGGGCGCGCCAGGGCTGATACACCTCGTAATAGAAGCGGTCGAGCCAGTGCCAGAAGTGCGCGTGCAGGTCGCCATCGCGCAGGATGCGCGGCAGCAGCGCGTGCATCTGTTCCAGGCGGCGGGCGAAGTCGGGCTGCGGCGTCAGCCCCACCTGCGCATACCCGGCCAGCGTCACCCGCATCGCCAGGTCGGGCAGCCGGGCAGGCGGGGCCAGATCGGCGGCGGAGGTTAGGCCCAGCGCCGCCTCCGGCACCAGGCGGTCCAGCGCCGTCGCGGCGGTTAGGTCGCGGATGGCGAGCGTGGCGCGGCTGTAGTCGCCCTCGGTCAGCACCCCGGCGATGGCCGCCGCCTCCTCCACCACCGCCAGGGAGCCGGGCGTGAGCGCCTCCGGCCACTGGGCCAGCCAGCCGGCGGGCGCGCTGTCCGCCAGCGCGAGCAGATCCCCCGGCAGATGGCTCAACACCCCGCTGCGCCCGGCAATCGCCAGCGCGAAGCTCATCTCCATCGCCGCCGACGGGCCAACCGCCCACCCGCCCGGCTGCGCTTGCGTCTCCATCATCGTGCGCCCTGCCTCCTCTGCGTCATTGCGCCCATCCTACCCGCTCCCGCCGCCCCTGGCAAGCGCACGCCCGACCAACCTCTCCCCCGGCCCCTCCCCGCCGCGGGGAGGGGAGTTGCGTTTGTTCATCCGCGCACAGACTCCGCAGCTAGAGCGCCACATTCCCCCTTCCCGCGGCGGGAAGGGGGGTAGGGGGGTTAGGTTGCTCCGCGTGCCCGGCCGTGCGGGCGACCAGGATGCCCGTGCCCGCGGCCAGGGCCAGCAGCGCCAGGCCGCTGAGGCCCAGGTAGGCCGCCGCGGGCAGGAGCAGCGGCACCAGCAGCGGGGTCAGCACAATCGCCACCAACTGCCCTCCGATGAGCATGCTCTGGAAGAGGCCGCTCACCCGCCCCAGGTGCGCGGCGGGAGCCAGCGTTTGCAGCAGCGTGCCCGCCTGTACGTTGAGCAGCCCGTTGCCCAGCCCGCCGATCAGGCAGCCCGCCATCACCACCAGGCGGGCCGGCCCGGCGTCGGGCAATAGCGCGGCCACGGCCATCGAGAGCGGCACGGCGCCGAGCAGCGCCAGGCCCAGCACCATGTCGGGCCACGGATCGCGGGCGCCCTTGCGCCAGAACAGCCCCGCCGCCGCCACCACCGACCCCAGCCCGATCAGCCCGATCAGCGTGCCGAACAGACTCTCGCCGCCGCGCAGCACGTCGCGCGTGAAGACCGGGCAGAGCACATCAAAGCCCATAATCGTCAGCGTGACGGCAAAGCCCGTGCCCAGCAGCAGCCGCAGCCGGGGCGCCGCGCGCAGTACCGCCGCCAGCGCCAGGGCCGGTGCCCCGTTAGGTGCCCCTTCAGGTGCCCCTTTAGGGGCAGGCGTGGTCGCGGGCGCCGCCTCAGCGGGGGCGGGCCGCCCGGCGGGCGGCAACGCGGGCAACCGGCTCAAGATCAGCGCCGACAGCGCAAACGACACCACGTCGAGCACCAGCGCGGCGTGCGGGCTGAGCACCGTCAGCACACCCCCGGCCAGGATCGGCGCCCCGATCTTGACCAGGCTCGACAACTGCTGCAACAGCGCGTTGGCCCGCGTCAGATCGGCGCGATCCACCAGCGCGGGGATGGCCGACTGCCGCGCGGGCGACATGATCGACCCGGCCACCGCCTGCAACGCCAGCAGGGCATAGATCAATTCCAGCCGCGTCGTGAAGATCAGGCCGGCCACCACCAGCCCCGACAGCACCTCGCTGGCGATCATCAGCCGCTTGCGGTCGAACCGATCGCAGAGCCACCCGGCCAGGGGGCTGCACAGCAGCATCGGTCCTAGCCCGGCCAGCAGCACGCCGCTGCTCTCTAGCACATCGCCGCTGCCCCGAAACACAATCAAGGCATAAATCGCCAGCGCGGTAATCCAGTTCCCGACCCCGCTCACCGACTCCGCAAACCCCAGGATCAGCAGGTGATGATTGCGCTTGAGGATATTCATTCCGCAGTACCCTTTCTAATACGTAGGCATTTACCTACGAGTAGATTGTACCACGGTTTCGGGTGCGAGTCAATAGATTGAACCGATCAATTAGTAGGCAAACGCCTACGGCTTTGGACGGGAGAGTGGTCTTGTCACTCTGAGCGCAGCGAAGAGTCTCGTCTCGCAGGCGCAAACAACCGATACCCTGACGGCGAGCAGATCACTCCACCCGCCACAGCCGGATCGTCCCGTCATACGAGGCCGAGGCGAGCAGATGCCCGTCGGGGGCCAGACGCCACGCTGCCCGGCAGTCCAGTACATACACCTGCTTGATGCCCCGGCAGAAACCCGCACAAATTGGGGATAAATCTGTGGATAAACCTCTTGAATTAGAACGTATGTTCTGATACAATACGGCACATAGGCGGTACGGGTTGGAGCCGTGCCCCCGTCTCACATTCGAGGTGCCCTATCATGCCTGCTACCGTTGTTCCCATCGCGTCCGCGCCCGCCCCGCTGGTGCAAACCGGCTTCACCCAGGTCGATAACCGGGTGTTGAGCAACCCCAGCCTCAGCCCGTCCGCGCGGCTGCTCTACGCGCTGCTCAAGATGCACGCCTGGCAGAGCGCCGTCGCCTTGCCCGGCCAGGTCCGCCTGGGCGCGTTGCTGGGCGTCCAGCCCCGCCAGGTGCGCCGCTACCTGGCCGAACTGGTCGCCGCCGGACTGGTCGTCTGCCGGCACCGCGGCCGCAACCTGACCAATGAGTATTACTTGGCCGAGGCGCCTGCCCCTAAAGGGGCATCTAAAGAGGCACCGCCGCAGGCCCCACCCCCGCCGGCGGACCCGGCCGCCGCGCGCCCCGGTGCCCGCCTGCCGGCCCTCCTATCCGCTCTCCCTGCCGCCCCCGCTCCCCCTACCGATGGGACATCCATGACCGCTCCGGATAGGACACCCATGACCGCTCCCCCTACCGATGGGACATCCATGACCGCTCCGGGTAGGACACCCATGACCGCTCCGGATGGGACACCCATGACCGCCAAAGAATACTCCGTTAAGAATACACAGAAGAAGAATACCGATTCGACCGGCCCCTCGGCGGGGGAAAGCCGATCAGACGCGGAGCCGGACGGCCCGCCCCCACCATACTCGCCCTACATCGCCGGGGTGACGCTCGACATCTGCCGCGAGATCGGCGACCTGGGGCCGCCCGCGGCGGGCGCCCGCCGGGCGCTCAGCCTCTGGACGCGCAGCGGCCTGCCCGAAGCCGACTTCGTCACCGCCCTGCACGGCGCCAAAGCCGCCCTGCGCCACCGCCAAACCCACGTCACCAACCGCGGCGCCTACTTCTTCACCCTGCTGGCCGAGGCCGTCGGCGTGCCGGAGGGCGGCGGCGCCGGGGGCTTGCGGATGTAAGGCGGCTCCGCCTGGAAGTCGTTCGCGGTGAACTTGAGGCGGATGCCTGAAATTGCCTCTTGACATGTGACCATAAAGTCACGTATAATGAGGACATGGAAGTAGAACACGTGTTCAAGGCGTTGGCTGATCATCATCGCCGCCGGCTTCTCGATGTGCTCGCGCAAACCGACGGGCAGACGCTGACCGAGCTCTGCGCGCACTTACCCATGACCCGCTTTGGGGTCATGAAACACCTCGACCTCCTGGAGGCCGCCGGGCTGATTACCACCCGCAAAGTGGGGCGGGAAAAACGGCACTACCTGAACCCCGCCCCCCTCCAGGACGTGGACGTGTGGATGGCGCAATACCGCCGGTTCTGGGACGCGCGCCTGGACCGCCTGGAGGACTACCTCCGCGAACTGCAAGCAAAGGAGTCGCACCATGACCACGACGAACAATAGCACAAGCACGCCCGCCGCGCCGCAACCCGGCACGGCGCCCCGCGAACTGGTTCTCACGCGCATCATCGACGCGCCGCGCGCCCTGGTGTTCAAGGCGTGGACCGATCCGCAACACCTGGCCCAGTGGTGGGGGCCGCAGCACTTTACCAACCCGGTCTGCGAAGTGGACCTGCGGCCCGGCGGCGCCATCCGCATCGACATGCGCGGGCCGGATGGGGTCATCTACCCGCTAGAGGGAGTCTTTCGCGAAGTGGTGGTCCCCGAGCGGCTGGTGTTCACCAACAACGCGCTGGACGCCGCCGGCCAGCCCATGATCGAAGGGCTTACCACCGTCACGTTCGCCGAGCACGAGGGCAAAACGCTGCTCACGGTGCATGACTGGATCTCGCGGGCGACGCCAGCCGCCGCAGGCGCGCTCGCCGGCATGGAAGAGGGCTGGAACCAGAGCCTGGATCGGCTCGCCGCCCTGCCGGCCCTGCACCAATAGGAGGAACCCGCGTGAAGAATGACCCGCCCGCCGCGCCCGAAAGCGACCTCCCGCCCGGACTCGCCCAACCCGCGCGCCGGGCGCTCGCCGCCGCCGGCATCCGGCAACTTGCCCAGCTAACCGCTATGAGCGAGGCCGAGATCAAGCAGCTACACGGCATCGGCCCCAATGCCGTCGCCCAGTTGCGCCGCGCGCTCGCCGCCCAGGGCCTGTCGTTCGCCGCCGAACCGCAAGGCAAAGACGAGTAGGGCGCCCCTGTCACTGGGCGCTGTAGGGGCCGGTTTCAACCCGGCCCGCTGCCCATCAACTACCTGCAACAAAGTGGAGGGTTCAATGAACAAGGTAACCTCGAAAGACGGCACCACTATCGCCTACGATCAGTTGGGCGCCGGCCCGCCGGTCATCCTGGTGGCCGGCGCGTTAGGCGTCCGCAAGCACCCGATTGTGGCTGACCTGGCGCAACTGCTGGCCGCGCATTTCACCGTGATCAACTACGACCGCCGGGGCAAAGGCGACAGCGGCGACACCCCGCCCTATGCCGTTGCCCGCGAGATCGAAGATATCGCCGCGCTGATTGACGCCGCCGGGGGATCGGCTGCCCTCTACGGAATTTCCTCCGGGGCCAACCTGGCCCTCGCAGCGGCCAACGCCCTGCCCGGCAGGGTCACGAAGCTGGCGCTCTACGAGCCGCCGGTCATCGTGGACGACAGCCGCCCGCCCATGCCGGCGGATTACGTGCAGCAGATCCACGATCTGGTTGCGGCGGATCGGCGCGGCGACGCCGTAGAACTCTTCATGCGGCATGTGGGTGTACCCGAGGAGTTCCTCCCGCAGATGCATGCCATGCCCATGTGGCCGCAGATGGAACAAGCCGCGCACACGCTCGCCTACGACGGCCTGATCATGGGCGACACCCAGTCCGGCAAGCCACTGGCGCCCGGCCAGTGGCCCGCCGCCACGATGCCCACGCTCGTCATCGTCGGTGGCGACAGCCCGCCCTTCTTCCACAACGGCACGCGCGCCCTCACGGACCAACTGCCCAACGCCCAGCACGCCACCCTGCCCGGCCAGACGCACGAAGTCTCCGCCGCTGCCCTCGCGCCCGTGCTGACCGAGTTCTTCGCCGCCTGATCCCGGCCCAATACGTCACTATAAAACAACCCCGGCATAAACATGTGCCGGGGTTGTTGCTTTGCGGGCCGGGCGGCGTCCGCGGACACGAGACGGCCCGGCGCACACCCGCGCCGGGCCATCCTGCATACCCGCTGGGGCGCGGCTTACTTGCCCGTCAGCGGGATCACGTTGCGCTTGGGCGCGGGCGCCGCGGTTGCGGCGTGGCTGCCCGCCACCGGGTAGCCTTCCTCATCGAGGATGGCGCCCACCTGGTCCAGGCTCAGCGCGTTCTCGTCATAGCTCAGGTGGACCAGCTTGGCGGGGATGTCCACCTGCACGCTCTCGACGCCGGGTTGGCCCTCGAGCGCGCTGGTGATGGTATGCGCGCAATGGGCGCACGAGATGTCCGGCACTTCCAACACGATATTCGACATGGGATTATTGCTCCTTGTGTATATACTCAACAGTCTTGTCACTCTGAGCGCAGCGAAGAGTCTCGTCTCGTGTACCGAAGCCGGGATGCTGCGCCGTGCCCAACAGTCTTGTCACTCTGAGCGCAGCGAAGAGTCTCGTCTCG
>JAICKM010000467.1 GCA_025927935.1 Chloroflexia bacterium
CTCTGCGTGCCGCTGATGGTCGAGCACCACGTCATCGGCGTGCTGAGCGCCACCCATTCGCAGCCCAATGCGCTCACCCAGGATGACGAGCGCTGGTTGATCAGCTTCGCTGAGCAGGCGGCCCTGGCCGTCTACCGGACCCGGCTGCTCGAAGAGCGCACGAAACAGGGTGAGGAACTCCGCCGCCGGGGCGAACTGCTCTCCAGCCTGATGTCGATTCGCCAGGCCATGGTCAGCTCCTTGAACCTGCAACAGGTCCTCGACACCACGGTCTCCCGCATCGGTGAGTTGATTCCTTTTGAGTACGGCCTGATCTATCTGCAACACTCGCGCGACGGCCACTTCGAAGTGGCCGCGACCAACGCCGGCCCTCCCGCCTATCCCGACGAACTGGCGATGTGTCCCGATACCCTGGCGATGCGCCTGTGGAATGAGGCGCTGCCCAGCGGCTCGGCCATGGGTTCCAGTGAAGATCTCTGCGTGCTCAGCCTGCCCCTGATCAACCGCGGCAAGACGCTTGGCTGCATCTTGCTCGCCCGCGCGGCGGCGAGTCCCTTCACCGAAATGGAGCGCGACGCCGCCTATCAGCTTGCCGGCGCGGCCACCATTGCCGTGGACAACGCCCGCCTCTTCAGCAGCCTGTCCAAGCAGGAGCAACAGGCCACCGCGCTCTACCGCCTGATGATCAAAGTCAGCGATGCCTCCGACCGCCGGCAACTGGCCCAGGTGGTCTGCGAGGAGTTGCAACATATCGCCAATGCGCGCGCCGCGGCGCTCCTGGTCCACGACACCGACCAGGCCCGGTTTGTCGGCTGGGCGGCCACCGGCGAGTGGCAGGATCGCCATGATGTAACCAGCGTGGTGCTGGCCGCCCATGGCGACCCCTTCGTGAGCAACATCCTGCTATCCTTGCAACAGCGCACATCGCCCGATCTGCTGATTTTCCCGGAGGTCCCCAGCCAGGGTGACGATATCTTCGACGGTCCCGGCTGCGTCACCATCCCGCTGACCATGGCCCGGCGCATCTATGGCCTGCTCATCCTGCGTCCCGGCACCGACCCGGCCATCGAACCGGAGAGCCGCGAACTGGTCAACCTGGCCGTGTCCCATTGCACGGTGGCCCTGGAGCGCGCCGAACTATTCGAGCAAACCCTGGCGGCTGCCCGGCAGTCGGGCATCCTGCACAAGATAGGTACCGAAGTCCAGGCGTCGCTGGACCCGATCACTGTGGTCCAGACGATGGCCTCCGGCGCGCTGCTGGCCCTACCCATCGATTCATGCGAGGTCTACATCTTTGACACGGAGCGCAAGTATCTGCTGCGCACGGGCGTGGGCGTGAGCCGCACGGCGGAAGAAGTGGGCTGGCGGCCCGGCCCCGACCGCATCCCGGTCGAGGGCAATGCTTCCGTCCAGGAAGTACTCCACTCCCGTGGGCTGGTCACAGATGACGTGCGCGTGGGCGCGCGGTCGCTGAGCGACACTTTCGGCGTGAGCGTCGTCCTGGGCCGGCTCATGGGCAGCGCGGAACCGCTCGGCATCGTGCGCCTGCGCACGGTGCTGCCCGCCGAGGAGTTTATCCGCCGCCATGCTACGTTCTGCCAGACACTCTGGATGCATTCCGGCGGCGCGCTGGAACGCAGCCACCTCTACACGACGACGGCCAACCAGGCGCGGATGCTACGCCAGCGTGCCCAGCAACTGACCGACATCCTCGATCTGGGCCATCTCTCCGCCGCCGATGTGCCGCTCGACACACTGCTGCCCCAGATTGCCGCCGGCATCACCCGCAGTCTCGGCTTTGCCGCCGTCGAAATCCGCGAGATCGACGCCGAGTCGGCCGGCGATGTCTTGCAACGCAGCGAACCGGCTCCCGGTATGGTGCCCCTCAGCCTGCTGGAGCGCATCCTGCACGCCGGGCAGCCCCCGCGCCCTGATTTCAACGGTGTCTATATCGAAGAAGCGCGGCTGGCCGAAATCCTGCACCGGCCGCCCCATGCCGATATCGTCAGCCTGGGCCGCCCGCACATCCTCATGCCGCTGGAGTCGACCGGCGGCGGCGCCCTCGGCTATCTGCTGGCGACCCCCGCGCTGCATACGGAACTCACCGGCGCGCAGTCGGAGCATGAACTGCTTGAAGTGTTGAGCATTTTCGCCCAGCGCACCGCGCTGATCGTGGAGAACCACCGCGTCTACTCCCAACTGCTGACCAGCAAGCGCAAGATCGAGTCGGTCGTCCTCTCGATCAGCGACGGGGTGATCGTGACCGACGAAGAACTGAACATCATGATCACCAACAGCCTGGCCGACCAGTTGCTGGGCACGCCGCCCGACGAAAGCCGCGACCTGCCCCTGCACCGCTTTATCGACAACGCCGCGCTGCTGGCCCAGGTGGAAGAATGCATTACCACCGGCACCTCGACCACCGCCGATGTGGACTTCTTCCTGGGCCGCGAGGAGCGCACCTACCAGGCCGTGGTCCATCCGATTGCCGCCCCGGAGATGGGCATGCTGGGCGTTGTGCTCACCCTGCGCGATGTGACTCTGGAGCGGGCCACCGAGCGTGCGAAATCGGACTTCCTGTCCATCGTCTCGCACGAGCTACGCACCCCGCTCAACTCGATCATGGGCTTCCTCGACATCATCCTGATGGGCAAAACCGGCCCGTTGACCGAGCTACAACTTGACTTCCTGTCCACCGCCAAACACGAGTCGGTGGCGCTGCACCGCCTGATCAACGACATCCTCGACTACTCGCAGGTGCAGAGCGGCATGCTGCGGCTGGAAATGCTGCCCATGGACCTGTCCGCGGCCCTGACCCGCGTGGTCAACCATGCCATGCCGCGCATGGCCGAAGACTCGCTGACCCTGGTCAACGACGTGGCCCCGCAGGTGCTGGTCATGGGCGACGAAGTGCGCCTGGAGCAGGTCTTCAAGAATCTGCTCGACAACGCAGCCAAGTTCACCGACGTGGGCGGCGAGATCCACCTGACCGCGACAGTCGATGTCAACACGGTGCTGGTCAGCGTGAAGGACACCGGCTGCGGCATCCCCCTGGCCCAGGTGGGCCATGTGTTCGACCGCTTCTTCCAGGCGGAAAACAAGTCCAATCGCCGCAAGCGCGGTCTTGGCCTGGGGCTGGCCATTTGCCGCAACATTATCGAGGCCCATGGCGGACGCATCTGGATCGAAAGCGAACCGGGCGTGGGCACCACCGTCTTCATCGAACTGCTGCTCTTCCGCCCGGACAGCGAAAACGACCTGTACAAGTTTGATGTCAAAACCGGCGAAGCGACCTTTACCCGGCGCTAGCCCCACCCGCTCGCTACAACCGCACCGCCGGGGCCGTCGCGCCGCACACGGAGACGGCCCCGGTGTTTTGCGCGCATCCGCCGGCCCGCCAGGCTTTGCCCCGATAAAACTTACGGCTTTGTAAGAGCGCCCGCGGGTAGGCTACAGCCGGTTGTAAATCAGTCGTGGTAAATTAAGCTTGCAATACCGGAACAAGACGGGAGGGGGCGCCACCAATCGCCGCGGTTCCGGTAAGCTGGGCGCAGCTACCCAGGGTCGCCCGGCCCAGTGCCCCTTCGATGGGGCGGGACACTACAATGAGGCCGCCATGTGGACTGAAGACACCAAGCAGACTGCGATCATCACGCAGTCCAACATAGCCGTACCGCCTCCGGCGGACGCGGAGTTCGAAGCGCTATCCAAGACCCTCGCGGCGCGGGTGCACGAGGCCGATCTGGCCGAACGGCGCCGGGCGCAGAGCCGGTCCGCCCGGTGGCCCCGGATGCTGCTGCGCGTCTTGATCGACGTGGTGCTGCTCAACATCGCCTTTGTGCTCGCCTACTGGGCACGCTATGACGCCCAGGTCCTCCGCGATGTGGCCCCGGAATTCTATCACGAGATGTCCGATTTTGTCGTCTTCCAGATGTTGTTCCTCATTATCGGACCGCTTGTGCTCTATGCCCGTGGGGTCTACGCCCAGCCGCGCGGTAGTTCCTTGTTCGACCAGGTGGGCCGCATCGCCGGGGCGGGCATGTTTATCGTCTGCGCGGTGCTGCTCACCAGTCTGGTCTTTGAATCCGGGGTGCCCTCGCGGCTCTTCTTCTTCTACCTCTGGCTGGCGATCATCCTCACCTTCGGCGCCGAGCGTTATCTGATCAAGCAGGTACGCCGGGTGCTGTGGAGCCGCGGCATCAACGAGCATCGCGTGATCATCGTGGGCGCGACCCCGGCCGGGCAGCGCGTCATGAAGCACATTATCGACCGCCCGGCCATGGGCTACCACCTGATCGGTTACGTGGACGACCGGGTCCAGGAGCGCCGATGGGCCGTGCCTTTCGCCGGCAAACGCAAGCCGGTGCGGCTCGGCAGCGTGCAGGACCTGGAGCAGATTATCGCCGATCAGCACGTCGATGAGGTAATTATCGCCCTCGGCGCCACCCGGCGGACCAACCTGTCGGGCTTGCTGGCCCGGTGCAGCGCCCTGCGCGTCAATTACCGCATGGTCCCAGATCTGTTCGAGCTGCGCTTCGATCATACCGAGACGGAATCGCTCGACGGCATTCCGCTGATCGGGCTGAAGGAACCAGCGCTACGCGGCGGACGCCTGGCCCTCAAACGGGCGATGGATATCGGCCTGGCGCTGGTCGCGCTGATCGTGCTGGCCCCGCTGATGGCTGTCCTCGCCCTGGCGATCGGGCTGGAGCAGCCGCACGGGCCGATCCTGTTCCGCCAGCAGCGCGCCGGGCGCGGCGGCAAGATCTTCACCTGCTATAAGTTCCGCTCCATGCGTCCTGACGCCGAGGCGTTGAAGGCCCAACTCCTGGCCCAGAATGAAGCCAGCGGCCCGATCTTCAAGATGAAGAACGACCCGCGCGTGACCCACGTGGGCCGCCTGCTGCGCCGGACGAGCCTGGACGAATTACCGCAGTTGTTCAACATCCTGCGCGGCGACATGAGCTTTGTCGGCCCGCGCCCGCCCATCCCCAGCGAAGTCACGGCCTATAACGACTGGCACTTGCAGCGCCTCGAAGTGACGCCGGGGCTAACCGGACTCTGGCAGGTCAGTGGGCGCAGCCGGCTCACTTTCGACGAGATGGTGACGCTCGACCTCTACTACGCCGAGAACTGGTCGCTTCTGCTTGACTGCCGGGTGCTGCTGCAAACGCTGCCCGCCGTCCTCCTCCAGCGCGGCGCCTACTAACCGCACTCACCTATGCCTATCCGGGCAAAAAAGACCCGCGCCGGGAGCCGGCGCGGGTCTTGATGCGTCAGGATGCTCTCTCAGGACGCGCGCTGCCGTGCGGCGTGCCGCAGCAGCAGCCCGCTGCCCAGCACTAACCCGGCCAGCGCCAGCCACAAGGTCCACGCGAGATCTGCGGTGCCCGTGGGCGGCAGTTCGGCGGGGGCCGGGCCGGTGTTGGCACCCACCAGCGGCCCCACCCGGCTCACCGGCGCAGTCCCCTGCCCGCCGGACGCCGGTGCGGGCGGCG
This sequence comes from Chloroflexia bacterium, assembly GCA_025927935.1. The sequence goes on from JAICKM010000467.1 coordinate 5,499, forward strand.
CGCCCGCGGATGGAGCGCTGGCCGGCGGCGCCGGCGGATTCGCGCTGCCTCTCACCGTGCTAACCGGCGTGTTGGTCGCCGTGGCCGTGGGCGGCGCTCCGCTCCCGGCCACCCCCGGCGCCGGCGTACTCGTGGGCGGTACAACCACGGCGGTAGCAGTCGCCGGGGGCGGCGCTGCTACGGCTGTTTCCGTCGCCGGGGGCGGCGCTACTACGATCACGGCTGTTTCCGTCGCCATAGGCGGCGCTGCTACGGCTGTTTCTGTCGCTGTCGGAGAGGGCGAAGCCCCCGCCGGGATAGC
>JAICKM010000406.1 GCA_025927935.1 Chloroflexia bacterium
CTGCTGCCCTGGCTCGCGGCGCCCACGGCGGGTGCCAAACCCGGCCCCACCGGGGCAAGTAACCGCCCGCTGACGAATCGTATTACCGCCGAAAACGCTCTGCCCGGCACCGACGCCTGGGCGAATCTCGGCAACTACGATACCAGTAAACTGGCCGCCTATGCCGGCGCAAACAGCGTCAATGCGGGCGCCCCGATCAACTTTTATATCAAATCGACGACCTCCTCGGTGTCCGGCCAGCTTTATCGCCTGGGCTACTATCAGAACCACGGTGCCCGGCTGATCGCCACCTACAACAGCATCACGGTGCCCTCGCAACCGGCCTGCACGCGCAACAGTTCCACGGGCCTGGTCAGTTGCCCCTGGGCGGCGGCGCTGACCATCAACACCGACCCGGCGTGGATCAGCGGGGTCTTCCTGCTGCGGCTCGACGCGGGCAACGGCTTTCGCGCCTATGTCTATTTTGTGGTGCGCAACGACGGCTACCAGGCGCCGATCCTCGTGCAGCAGGCGGCCAAGACCAACGAAGCCTACAACCTCTACGGCGGCGAGAGCCTCTACGAGTCGCACAACAACGAAGGCCGCGACCGGGCCTACCAGGTCTCTTTTGACCGGCCCTACGAAGCAGGCTGGGGCACCGGCGAGTTCTTCTATTGGGATATCGACATGATCCGCTGGTTGGAAGCCTCCGGCTACGATGTCGGCTATATCAGCGATGTCGATACGGCCACTAACCCGGCGCTCTTGCAGAATCACCGCGTCTTTCTCACCACCGGGCATCCGGAGTATTGGACCTGGGCCGAACACGACAACGTCGATGCGTTGCGCGACGGCGGCACAAACCTGATTTTTGCTTCGGCCAACGAAGCCTACTGGAACATCCGCCTGAGCTCTTCATCGGTCGGCGCCAATCGCGTGATCACCTGCTACAAGGATCTGAGTCTCGATCCCATCAAAACGTCCCCCAACGCCACGGTGCGCTTCCATGATCCGCCGTTGAATCGAAATGAGAATGCCCTGCTCGGCTACTACTTCTTCGACGACAACTGGTACCGCACGGAGGGCTATAACGCCGCCTGGGTCGCCAGCGCGCCGGCCAACCGCTGGTACTTCGACTGCACCAACATCCAGCCGGGCGACCGGATCAATAATATCGTCGGCTACGAGTGGAACACAGCTTTCGATAACGGCTCGTCACCGCCCGGTCTCGACATCGTCTCCAACAGCCCGGTTATCAACTACCTGGGCCGGTCCAACCCGGCGAATACCGTGATGTACACGGCTCCCAGCGGCGCCTATGTATTCTCGATGGGGACCATCCGCTGGTCCTGGGGCCTGATCGATCACTCGTACAGCAACAATCAGTTTCAAGATTCCCTGCTCTCCAACGACGCCGACCATCGCATCGAGCAGCTGACGGCCAATGTGCTCGATTATTTTGCGGGCTACTGGGACGGCCAGCCGCGATCGTGCGGCGACCAGGGCTTCTACGATATCGGCGTGCGGCCCACGCGCACACCCATGCCGCAACCCCCCACCGCCACCGGGCCAACCCCGCGCCCGACCAATACAGCGACCTTCACCCGCACCCCGGTCGTGGCGGGCACCGCGACGCCCACCCGCACGGCGACCATGACCTACACCCCCGGCCCGACCAGTACGCGCACGCCCACCCCGCTCCCGCCGAGTGCCACATCTACGCCGACCGACACCGCCACGGCCACGTCCACGCGCACGCCCACATCCACCCGCACGGCGACCGTAACCCGTACCGCCACGGTCACCCGCACGCCTACGAGAACACCCACGGGCACGCGCACGGCGACGGCGATACCAAGTGACACCCCAACACTAACAGCTACGGCGTCTCCAACCTCCACGCCGACCGACACCAGCACGGCCACCGCGTCGCCCACGCACACCGCGACATTAACGGCCACGCCGACCGACACCAGCACGGCCACCGCGTCGCCCACACACACCGCCACTCGCACCGCCGTCCCGTCGGCAACGCCAACGGACACCAGCACGGCCACCGCATCCCCAACGCATACCGCGACCCGCACCGCCGTCGCGTCCGTGACATCCGCGCCGATCGGCACCTCTACCGCGACCCGCACCGCGATGCCGCCAGGTAGCACGGCCACGCGTACTCCCATGCGGACGGCGACGAACACGCCCCTGCCTACCGCCACGAACACGGCGGTGCCGTGCGCGATCAGCTTTGTCGATGTGCCCGCGGGCCAGCCTTTCGTTACCTATATCCACTGGCTGGCCTGCCGCGGCATTATCAGTGGCTACTCCTGCGGGGCGCCGAATGAACCCTGCCCCGGCCTCTATTTCCGCCCGGACGCCGATGTTACACGCGGCCAGTTGCTGAAAATGGTCGTGAACTCGGCGGGCTGGCCGCTGCTCAACCCGGCCACCCCCACCTTCGCCGATGTCGGACCGGACAACGCTTTCTATACCTTCATTGAGACCGGCGTGAGTCATGGGATTATCAGCGGCTACGACTGCGGCGGCCCAGGCGAACCCTGCCTACCACCGGAGAACCGGCGCTACTTCCGTCCGGCGGCCGGCATCACCCGCGGCCAGCTTAGCAAAGTCATCGCGCTGGCCCGCGGCTACACACTTCCGAATCCGAGCACGCCCACCTTCGTGGATGTGCCTGCCGGCAGCCCCTTCTATGGCTATGTGGAAGCCGTCGCCGCCAACCACATCGTCAGCGGCTACGATTGCGGCAGCCCTGGCGAACCCTGTGACGGCGCGCGCCGGCCCTACTTCCGGCCCAGCAACACCGCCACCCGCGGCCAGGTCTCTAAGCTCGTCACCCTGGCCTACGGCGGGCCGTAACCCCGCTGCGGCACACACAAAACCCCGGACACCGATGAGGCGTCCGGGGTTTTGTGTGTGGTAGACTTTTACTGGGCGCGCATGCCGTGATAAGCGCTTGCGTAATCCAGGATCTGCTCACGGATCGTCTGCGCTAGGACCGGCAAGGCCCACAAATCGGGCAAACCGAGCGCGGCGGTGCTGCTCGGTGTCCCCGCAGGCGCCAGCAGGTAGCGATCAAAGAAATCGGCGATGAGCCGCGTCCGTTCCGCTTGGGACGGGCTGACCGGGCCGCCCGCCGGCACAAAGCCGTGATCGCCGTTGCGCACCAGCACCAGCGTCGCGGGCACGCCCGCCGCCCGGAGCCTGCGGTATAGTTCTTCCGATTGGCTCGCCGGGACCATGGTGTCCTTATCGCCTTGCAGGATCAGGAACGGCGGCGCGGCGCTGGAAACATATGCCACCGGGCTGGCCTGTTGCAGCAGCGCCACCGGCATCTTGCCGCCCGCGCCGAAGACCCGTTGCATGGTCTCCACCATCCGGTCGCTGCCGGTCTTAGTCAGGGCCGGCAGATCCGCCGGTCCATAGAGATCGACGACCGCCTGCACGCGGCTCGACTGATCCGGGTAGCCGCCCGGCCCGTCGAACCCGGCCCGGCTATCGGTGAGGCCCAGCAGTGCCGCCAGGTGCCCGCCCGCGCTGCTGCCCCACACGCCGATCCGCTCGGCATCCAGGTGATAGGTGCCCGCCTCGGCGCGCAAATAGCGGATGGCGCACTTCACATCCTCGATCTGCGCGGGCCAGCGAGACTGCGGCGCCAGCCGATAATTAATCGAAGCCACCACGTAGCCGCGCCTGATCATCTCCGGCGCGATCTCATCGGGGGTGTCCTTCTCTCCGATTTCCCAGCCGCCGCCATGCACGAACACCACGGTGGGCATGGGGATCGCCGCGGCCTGGCTGGGAAAATAGAGGTCCATGGTCAGAGGCTGCCCATCGCCTGTGCAGTAGGTTACGTTGCGGGCCACGCGCCCGGCTCCAAGATCCGGCGGGGGCGCCGCGGCCTGGGCGGCCGGTTGGGCAAGCAGGCCGCCCACCAGGAGCGCCGTTACCACCAGAACCACCGGCACCCGCCAACATAGCGTGGTCATTGGAATGTCCCCTCTCCGCCCTGGCCCGACCGCACCTGTCCAAAGGTGGCGAGGGTCCCGTGCGCTGGAGTTCAGAGCTACCAATAACCTCGCCGGCAGGCGACCACCGTCCTTGCAGACCCGGTGATCCGGTCAGCCGTCAGGCGTACCTATGCCGGTGCCTGCAAACGAAATCCCGGTCGATGACGGGCCGGCCGGATGCCGGCTCCAGGGCTTTGGTCACGCCACCGGCGGCAAGAGCACGACCCGGTGTACCAAACTAGGACGCGGATTTCGCGGCGCATATCGCACGGGCGCCTATATTTCACACCGCATATAGAGCAGATTGTGTTCCACCACCAGACTGAGCAGCAACAACAAAGGAGTGTGCCGGTCCGACCCCCAACACCGCGGACTGGAGCTTGGGAGAAACCGGCGGATTAGAGTGTGCTCGCACTTGTCCCTCTGAGCGCAGCAAAGAGTCTCGGCGATCCCTCCCCTGTCCCTCTGAGCGCAGCGAAGAGTCTCGTCGCTCCCCCCTTGTCCCTCTGAGCGCAGCGAAGAGTCTCGTCTCGTGGGGCAATAAGGCGAGATGCTTCCCTGCATTCAGCATGACAAAACCAGGGCAACAACGTAGTAGCCGATCAGGGTAATTGTATGTGTAGGGGCCGGTTGCAAACCGGCTGCCACAATGGGGACTCGTAGGGGCCGGTTGCAAACCGGCCCGCCCGCCTGCCAAAATTCCTGTGGTGGATGCGTGATGGGCCGGAAAAGCGAAAAAGCGGCGCCGGGCGAAGGCCGGTTAGCGGGTCTGCGGGGCAAGTTGCGCGCGCAGGTGCGTATAGAGGAGGTCGTGCAGGGCGGCGGCGCACTCATTGAGGCCGTGCCCGGCGCCGGGATAGATCACCAGTTCGCGCGGCTCCGCCGCCGCCTCGTACAGATTCCGGGAACAGGACGCCGGCAGCACCTGGTCGTCGGCGCCGTGGATCAGCAGCAGCGTGCGTGGGCTGACATCATGCACCAGGTCGGCGCCGTAGGTCTGCGACGAGAGGGTGACCACGGTTTTGACGATGGGACTCAACGCCCCGGCGTCGATGACCACCGCGCCGCCGAAGGAATGCCCCACCAGCGCGGCTCGCCGCACTCCTTCGGAGTCCTCCAGCCAGGCCAGCGTGACCAGCACATCGGCAAGGCATTCCAGCAGCACGTTAGGATAGCGGTAATCGAGACGCACGGAGCCAATGCCCTGTCCGGCAAGCTGCTCGGCCAGCACGCGGTAGATCCCGCCCGCCGGCCCCTCCGTGCCGCCGCCGGCCCCGCCCACCCAGAGCACCACGGCATCGCCGGGCGTGCCCTCCGGCCCGGCGGGGTGGTAGTAGCCGCGAATATCGCCGCGGTCGGTCTGCACGGTTAGCTCTTCGACCCCGGCGCCCCTCGGCGTGCGCTGCACTCCCAGCAAACTGATGCTGGTATCCCGCGGGGCGCGCCGCCCGCCGCCGTTTTTCGCCATGCTAACCTTTCTTGCCGCAGCCGGACGGTGCGGGCTGCTCAGGGAATCAGCCCGGCCCGGCGCATCGTCGCGACGGCCGTGTCGGCGATCTCCTGGTACCCGGCGGCGCTCGGATGGAACCCATCCGGCGACAACCAATCGGCATGGTCCGGCGCCTGCTCCGAGGGCGCGAACAGATCGACGATTACCACGCGGTTCCCGTAGGGCGCCGCCGCCGTGGCGATGCCCTGATTCCAGATCTGGGCCACACTACGCATTTGCAAGCGGGTCTGGGCGGAGGCATCCGGCTGCAAAACATTCGAGATATCCGGCGCGTTCAACAACACAATCGTCGCATCGGTTTTTGTGGTCAGTTGGTCCAGCAAGGCCGCCAGTTCCTTCTGGTAGACCGGCAAGGGCACCCCGCGCAACGCGTCGTTGACCACCAGCCAGACGGTAATCAGGTTGGGCCGGAAGGCGACGGCCGCCGGCACCTCCACACTCATTGCTTCGTACAACGTGATCCCGCTACGTGCGAAACGCTGGTAGACAGTATCGGGCGGCAATTGATCGGCAATGCGCGCTGTCCAGTTCAAGCGCGCCGGATCGCGGGTCCCCACGCCGACAGTATCTGAGGCGCCGATGGCGGCGTAGCGGATAGGCCGGGCCGGCGTGCCGGCGGGCGGCGAGGTGGGGGCTGCTGTGGGCGGCGCGGGGACCGTTGTAGGCCCCATCGTAGACGGCCCCGGCGTGATGCTGGGCGGGACGGTCGCCGAAGGCGGGACCGGCGCGGACGTTGTGGGCGGCGCAGCCCCTGGTGCGACGCGGGGCACGGCCAGCAACGCCGCTACGGCGAGCAAAAGGCCCCCACCGGCCAGCAACAGCAAACGCCCCGGCCTTTTTGGGTTACGGGTATCGATAGTCATAATTTCCTGGTGTATCCCCTGGTTCTAGCGACGCGAGATCGAATGAGCGCGGGATGCGCCGGCAGACAAGAACAACCCCGAGATGTGCTCGGGGTTGTCA
>JAICKM010000784.1 GCA_025927935.1 Chloroflexia bacterium
AGGCCGGACTCATGTACTCCGCGGTAATCAGCCGCGCGGGTGGATGTTTGGGCATACCGGCCTCCCCTCGACGATCAGGCGTTTTCGTAGTGGTTGCCGGCCAGGTCCTGCCCGCGGGCCAGCCACATGCGCCAGTTGCGGTTCTTCTCCGGCATCACGCGCAAGTTGGTCGAAATATAGCGCATGGTATAGCCGCAGCGCCGGTAGGGACTGGTGTTCGGTTCGGCGCCATGCACGATGCGCGCGTCGTGCAAGGAGCATTCCCCGCGTTCCAGCTCGAAATCGACCGCCCGGCTGGTGTCGATGGCGTTCTTGATCTGGCGGTGGAAGGTGTTCTCGCGCATATCGACATCTTCATACTCGGAGAACCCATTGATGTGCGTGCCGGGGATGACGCGCATACAGCCGTTCTCGTGCGTGCTGCGGTCCAGGGCCAGCCAGACTGTCGTGATGTAATTCCATCCGTCGAAGCGCCCATTCCAGTAGGCCGAGTCCTCGTGCCAGGGCGTGGCCCGGCCCACATAGGGATCTTTGCAGATGAAATGGCTCGACCAGAGGGCGATATTGGGGCCGAGCACGGGTTCGACAATGTCCAGCACCTCGTCGCTGAGCAGGAACTCCAACAGCCGCGGATCGCGGAAGTGCGGCGTGTCTAGCTCGTCAGAGAGTTTGCTGCCTTTGTCGGCCAGGTGTTCTTCAAAGATGGTGGTCAGCCGCGCCAGCTTGTCCGGGCTGAATACCGGCTGGTGGTACAGGAAATAGCCGTTCCGGCGATAGAACTCGACATCTTCGGGACTCAGCTTCTGCGCGGGGATGCGGGTGCTCATGCGATGATCCTCCTGTGTAACGAGATGGGCCGGTCACTCCTTGCCATTATACCCGGCCAGCGGGCGCCCCGCCGCCTGTATGTTCGCCGAAAATATGCATATCTTCCGATGCCAGCCAACCTCTCCCCCGGCTGGGGTAAACCCCACCCCGCGGCGGGGAGGGGAGTCGCTTGCTCTCTGCGTATGCGCGTGCGCCCTATGGTATACTGCGCTATATGGCCGTGCGCCCGCCGGGTGGCAACCCGCGGGCACGACTATGGAGGATAGCGCGATGGTTTATAGCACGCTGATTGCCGCCGCGGACCTGCGGCCGCACCTGGGCGAGGCGGATTGGGCCGTGGTCGATTGCCGCTTTGCGCTCAACGCGACCGAGCGGGGCCGGAGCGATTACCTGGCGGCGCATATCCCCGGCGCCGTCTATGCGCACCTGGACGAGGATCTGTCGGGGCCGGTGGTGCCGGGGCGAACGGGGCGGCACCCGCTGCCCGATGTGGATTGGGTTGCCGGGATCCTGTCGGGCTGGGGCATCGCCGCCGGGGTGCAGGTGGTGGCCTACGACGACAGCGGCGGGTCGATGGCCGCGCGGCTGTGGTGGATGCTGCACTGGCTGGGCCACGAGGCGGCGGCGGTGCTCGACGGCGGCTGGCCCGCCTGGCAGGAGGCGGGCTATCCGGAGGCAAGCGGGCGGGAGCAGCGCGCGCCGCGGACCTTCCGCCCCCAGGTCCACCCGGAACTCGTGATCAGCAGCGCGGAGGTGGCGGCGCGGCTGCACGACCCGCGCACCCGCCTGCTGGATGCCCGCGCCGCCGTGCGCTATCGCGGTGACCAGGAACCGATTGACCCAGTGGCCGGGCACATCCCCGGCGCGACCAGCGCCCCTTATACCGAGAACCTGGACGCCGGCGGGCGCTTCCGCGCGCCGGAGGAGCTACGCGCCCGGTTCGCGGATCTGCTGGGCGCGACGCCACCGGAGGGCGCGGTGGCCTACTGCGGGTCGGGCGTCAACGCCGGGCATACCTTGCTGGCGCTGGCCCATGCCGGGCTGGGGATGGGCCGGCTCTATGCCGGCTCGTGGAGCGAGTGGATCGCCGACCCGGCCCGGCCCATCGCCACGGGGGCGGAGTGATTGGCTTGCCGATGCAGGCGACGGCGGGGGCGGCTGGACCATAATGGACAGCCGCCCCCGCGCGCTCTATATGTCTCGTCCGGCGCCGCAACCGCCCTCTGAAACTGCCGCCCCACCGCGCTTTGGCGGCATGATTCGTGCGGCCAAGGGCCTATCCCCGCTGTCGGTTTTCATTGACATATGGGCTGAAAATATGCTAAACATCTAAGGAAAGCGTGCGCTGAGGGTTGGGTCCCCGCCGCTGCCTTCATTTGCGTCCTACGTTCACACAGCAGCTAGAGGAGAGTACTATGCCGGCGGCACCGACGGACTCGGATACGATTGACGCGAAACAGCTTTTGCGGGTCCTGATGGCGGTCAAGAAAGGCGACTTCTCGGTCCGTATGCCCAGCGATGAGACGGGTATCGCCGGGAAGATCGCCGATACCCTGAACGACATCATCGAGATGAACGAGCGCCTGACCACCGAACTGGCTCGCGTCGGCACCGCGGTGGGCCACGAGGGCAAGATCACCCAGCGGGCGTCGCTCGGCGATGCGGGCGGCGGCTGGGCGGCGGGCGTGCAGTCGGTCAACGCCCTCATCGGCGGGCTGGTGCAGCCGATGACCGAGGTGGGCCGGGTCATCGGCGCGGTGGCGCGCGGCGACCTGTCGCAGACGATGGCCCTGGAGATCGACGGCGAACCGCTCAAGGGCGAATTCCTGCGCACGGCCAACATCGTCAACACGATGGTCGATCAACTCGGCTCGTTTGCGTCGGAAGTGACCCGCGTGGCGCGCGAGGTGGGCACCGAGGGCAAGCTGGGCGGCCAGGCCCAGGTGCAAGGCGTGGCCGGGACCTGGAAGGACCTCACCGACAACGTGAACCTGATGGCGGGGAACCTGACCGGCCAGGTGCGCAACATCGCCGAAGTCACGACCGCCGTCGCCAATGGCGACCTCTCCAAAAAGATCACAGTCAGCGCCGAAGGCGAGATCCTGGAGTTGAAGAACACGATCAACACCATGGTCGATCAACTCAATGCCTTCGCCTCCGAGGTAACGCGCGTGGCGCGCGAAGTCGGCACGCAGGGCAAGCTGGGCGGGCAGGCCGAGGTGAAAGACATCGGCGGGGTGTGGAAGGACCTGACGGATAACGTCAATTTGATGGCGGGCAACCTGACCGGGCAGGTGCGCAACATCGCGGAAGTCACCACGGCCGTCGCCAACGGCGATCTCTCCAAGAAGATCACCGTCGATGTGCGCGGGGAGATCCTGGAACTGAAGAACACGATCAACACCATGGTGGATCAGCTTA
>JAICKM010000686.1 GCA_025927935.1 Chloroflexia bacterium
CCCCAGCGGCCAATGGCCTGCGCCAGCGCCACGCCGGGGATGATGATGTCGGTCCATTCAAAGAAGTCGAGTTTGTGCCGGCGGGTGTAGATGATCACCGCCAGCAGGCCGCCGATGAGCGCGCCCTGGATACTCAGCCCACCCTCGAAGGTGAAGAAGATGTGTTCCCAGCCTTTAGCCTGGATGTCCTTGAGGCTGACCAGCACCCAGCCGAGACGGGCGCCGATGATGCCGAAGATCAGCACAATCGGCAGCATCTGCCAGATCTGCTCGGAGTCTTGCCCGCGACGTCGGGCCTCGCGTGTGGCGATCCAGGCGGCCAGCAGCGCGCCCAGCACGATCATGACGCTGTACCAGCGCAGTGCGATGGGACCGATATTGACAATAATAGGACTCGGGGGCATGAATCTCTTGTTCTCCTCTAGGTGTTAATTCGGTCGCGGGTTTTTCTCGCCCGGCACATCCCGGCGCACTTCGTAGACCCCGCTGATGCTCTCGATGCGGCTCATCAGCCGCATCAGTTGATCGACGCTCGTGACTTCGAGGGTCGCCAGGATCTGCTGGGTGCCGCCGCCCTTGTTAGACACGGTCTGGATGTCGCCCATGTTGACCTTTTCGTCGGCCACGATGGTCGTGATATCGCGTAGCAGGCCGACCCGGTCCAGGCCGACGATGCGCACGCGGGCCAGGTAACGTTCTCCCTTAACCCCGCTCCAGCCCACGCGGACCAGGCGGTTCCGGTCCGCCTCCTTGAGGTTGACGATATTGTGGCAATCGGCCCGGTGGACGGTGATACCGCGCCCGCGGGTGGTGTAGCCCATGATCTCGTCGCCGGGCATGGGCCGGCAGCAGCGGGCGATAGTGCTGAGCAGGTTGGTCGCGCCCCCCAGTTCCAGCGACGGCAGGTTGGTGGCGTTCTGGCTGGGGAACTGCACCGGCGTGGTGGGCGCCACGCTGCGCAACGGGGTTAGTTTGGCCGCGATGGCTGCCGGGCTGACCTCGGTGTTGCCGATGGCCTCCAACAGCTTGTCCAGCGTGTCATAGCGGGGGAAGAGAGGCAGAATCTCGATCTGCGACATCTCATGCACGCTGAGCTTTTTCAGTTCCGTCTCCAGGATCTCGCGGCCCTGCGCGATATTCTCCTCGCGGGCCTGTTTGCGGAACCACTGGCTGATCTTCTGGCGCGCGTTGGCCGTGACGACGTAGCGCCCCCCCGACTGGATCCAGTCGCGGCTGGGACCTTTGCGCCGCGCGTCCTTGATCACCTTGACCATGTCGCCGTTCTTCAGCGGTGTATCCAGGGAGATGATCTTGCCGTTGGCCGTGGCCCCCGTACACTGGTAGCCCAGCTCGGTGTGGATGCGGAAGGCAAAGTCGATGGGTGTGGCGCCCGCGGGCAACTCAATGAGATCGCCCTTCGGCGTGTAGACGTAGATGTAGTCCTGGAAAATATCCGAATGGAGCGAATCGATAAACTCCTGCGCATCCTCGATGTCGTGCCGCCAATCCATCTGGCGCCGCAGGCTGGCGATCTTGGCCTCGTACTCGCGATCGCGGCGAGCCGTGCGCTGGCCTTCCTTATAGCGCCAGTGCGCCGCGATGCCGAACTCGGCCGTCTCGTGCATCTTGTGCGTGCGGATCTGGATTTCGAGCGGCTTGTTGTCGAACGCCCAGACAGCGGTGTGCAGTGACTGATACATGCTCTCTTTGGGCACGGCGATATAATCGTCAAACTCGCCGAAGATCGGCGGCCAGAGCGTATGGATCACGCCCAACGCGGCGTAACAGTCCTGGATCTCGTTCACGATGATCCGCACCGCCAGCAGGTCATAGATGCGATCCGAGGGCCGGTTCTTGCGCACCATCTTCTGATACAGCGAATAGATGTGCTTGGTCCGGCCCTTGATTTCGCATTCGATGCCCGCCTCTTTCAAGGCCCGTTGCAGATGGAAGATCACCCGCTGGATGTAGCGCGCACTCGAATCTTTGCGTTCCTGGACTTGGGCGACGAGGTCCCGGTATTTTTCGGGTTCGAGGTAGAAGAAGGCGAGGTCTTCGAGTTCACTTTTTATCTGCCAGATGCCGAGGCGGTTTGCGAGGGGGGCGTAAATGTCGAGTGTTTGGGCGGCGATGCGACGTTGCTTGTCGGGTGGGGTACAGTCGAGGGTTCGCATGTTGTGCAGCCGGTCGGCCAGCTTAATCAGCACCACCCGCATATCGTCGAACATCGCCATGAGCATCTTGCGCAGGGTTTCGGCTTGCTCTTGCTTTTTCGCGTTCTCCCGCCGCTCCGCATCTTCAAATCGGGCAGTTTTCGGCAAGGTGCTCAGTTTGGTGACGCTATCGACCAGGCGCGCGACCCCTTCGCCGAACTCTTCGACGAGCATGGGCCGGGTGATTTCCGGATTGTCCTCCAGCACGTCATGCAATAGTGCGGCTTGCAGGGTTTCCGGATCGACCAGGCGCATCTCGGCCAGGATAATGGCGACGGCCAGGGGATGGAGGATGTAGGGTTCGCCGCTTTGGCGCTTTTGCTCCTCATGGGCACGGGCGGCGAAATGGTAGGCGCGCTCAATCGCCTCCAGATCCTCATCCTTCGGTTCGGAGTACAGGCGGACCAGCTTCAGCAGCTTTTCTAACGTGGGATGCCGGGTCGCGGACGACTGCGGCCGCAAGGCCAGCGCCGCCAGTGGGGGTTCCCGTTTTTTACCGTCACTCGGTGCCGGCGCGGGAGTGGTCCCGTCGTCAGCGCTTTCCGTCATGAGGCGCACATCGTAGGCAGCCGTTTCGGTTTGCTGCTCAGTCATGGCGCACCTCCTTATTTTAATGGCTTTGCGGACCCGGCGGCAGGGAAAAAATGCGGGAGTCCCCGACTCCCGGCAAACAACTATAGCGGACCGCCGCCCAGGCACCGCTTCTATTAACTATACCGCATCGGCGGAAGCGTGTCAATTCAGTTCGCAGCCTAGCACACATCGCGCAAGGGACCAAATGCTCGGATTCGCTGCCTGGCGCGGGACCGGCAGGCCCTTGTTTCGCGCGCCGCGTCTGCGCTATGATCCCGGTGGGTCCGCCGGAAGCTGGCGCGGGCCGGGGCGAATGGCCGGCATCAGTGAGTGTCCGTCCCCGGCGCGGCGGGCCGCCGGTGGTGCCAGGTGGTCTGATGATAATGTTCGGGCGCGTGCCCGGCGGGATCGATATGCACCAGCACCTCGCTCAGCCCGGCGATCTCGTGCAGCAGGACATGGCGCACTTGCTCGCCGATCTCGTGACTGTCCACGGTGGAAAGCGCCGGATCGACATCGGCGTGTAGCTCGGCAATCAGCCGGTGCCCATGCCAGCGGATGCGCGCATCGTGGATGGCGCGCACGCCCGTGACCTGCCCGGCCTCGTGCTCCACCTGATCGATCAGTTCGGGATCGACGGCGTCCATGAGGCGGTAGAGGATAGCCTGCCCGGCCTGCTTGCCGATGACCAGGATGGCTAGCGTGATCAGCAACCCGACCAGCGGGTCGAGGATGGGGAAGCCCAGGAGCGCTCCGGCGGCGCCGACTAGCACGGCCAGCGAGGTCAGGCCGTCGGCGCGGGCATGCGCGCCGTCGGCGACGAGCGCGGCGCTGCCGATGCGCTGCCCGGTGCGGGTGCGGATATTCGCCACCCACTCGTTGCCGGCGAAGCCGCCGGCCGCCGCCGCGATCACCCACCAGACGTTAGTCAGCGGCACCGGGTGGAGCAGTTTGTCCACCGACTCCCAGAGGGCCACCGCCGCGCTGATGAAGATAATCAGCACAATGGCAACCCCGGCCACGTCTTCGGCGCGGTCGTAGCCGTAGGTGAACCGGCGATTGGGGGGCCGGCGCGTCAGGGTGAAGGC
>JAICKM010000243.1 GCA_025927935.1 Chloroflexia bacterium
CCCCCACCCGCGCCCGCCGGTGGACGTAAGCCCTTCACCGGCAAGCTGCCCGAAATGGAAGGCGCCGACGAGGCTGGAGCGCCCGCGCCCGAGGAAGCCCTGGCCGGGGATGCGCTGCCCGCCTGGATGAGCAACCCCGAGCCGCCCCCGCTGGCCGACCATGTCGCGCCGCCCGAGGCCACCGCGGAAGAAGCGCATCCCTGGACGGCCGGGACGCCGGTTGTGGCCGCGGCCCCGGAGTCCGCCGGCGGGGAGTTGCCCGACTGGATGGACAGCCTGGGCGGCGCGCCACAAGCCCCGGCTGCCTCTAAAGAGGCGCCCGCGCCCGTGCCGCCGCCTGCCGCCGAGGAGTTCCCATCCTGGATGAGCGGCACGCCTGCGCCCGCGCCCGCCGCCCCGGCAGCCGGTAGCGACGACCTGCCGAGCTGGATGAACGAATTGGGCGGATCAGCCGTTGTGCCCCCGCCGCCGGTGCCGCCGCCTGCGTCTACCGGAGACTCCGGCCTACCGGACTGGATGAGTGAAATCGGTGCGGCCCAAGCGCAGGCCCCATCGCCTGCGGCTAAGGAGGCACCGGCGACTCAGGCCGACGGCTTCCCGGCCTGGATGAGCGGGACGCCCGTGAGCGGGGAGCCGGCGCCGCCTGCCTCTAAAGAGGCACCCGCTGCGCCCACGGACGGCTTCCCGGCCTGGATGAGCGGGACGCCACTCCCGGCGACTCCCGCCGAGGGCCAGGCCGCCGCGCCCGGCGAACAGGGCGCGCCGCCCGCTGAGGTCCCAGCCGCCCCAGCGGCCGGCGCGGCCGGCAGCGGCGGCTTCTTGAGCGAGGAAGACCTCCCGGCCTGGCTGCGCGCCATCCGCGCCCAGCCCGCGCCGGGCACCGCGCCGCCCGAGGTGCCGCCGGCGCCCACGCCGGTCCAGCCGCCGGAAGAAGAAGAGATGCCGGCCTGGCTGCGCGCCCTGGGCAACGTGGAAGAGGAACTGGTGCCCGTCGAGGGCCTGGCAGGGCAAACCAGCGCGGCGGGTCCGCCGGTCCGCGTGATCCGCGCCCGCCCGCCGCGCGCCGGCGCGGTGGCCGTGTTCCAGCAATTGCTGGCCCCGCCCGCCGTGGCTGCCCCGGCCCCCGCCGCCCGGCGCAACGTCATCACCCGCGTGCCGCTCGACCGCGTGCTCTACCTGCTGCTGCTGGCCGTCGTGGTCGGCATGTGGCTGCTGGTGCCCATCGACCCACAGACGGCGACCCTGCCGGAGACCCCGGCAGGCCAGGCGTTCTACGACAAGCTAGCCGCCGTTCCGGCCAACAAGCCGGTGCTGCTGGTCTATGACTGGGATGCCACCCGCTACGGCGAGATGCACGATCTCAGCCGGGCCGTGACCCGCGTTGTGGACGGCACCGGGCACACCTTCGCCACCATCAGCACGGTGCCGCAGGGCGAGGGCTTTGCCCAGCGCGTGACGGCGGAGGCGATTCCGGTCGCCGCGACAATCGGCTGCCCGGCCACCGGCCCCTACGGCACCCGCTTCCTGCATCTCGGCTACCGGCCCGGCAACGAGGCGGGCCTGGCCGCGCTGGCGACCTCGAATATCGCCGACGTGCAGCCTTATGACTTCGCCTGCTACTCGCCGAACCGTAATATGCCGCTGCTGGCCGCCTCCCCGCGCCTCGACCAGTTTGGCGCCATCGTGCTGCTGACGAGCGAAGAACCGGCCCTGCAACGCTGGATCGAACAGGTCGCGGCGCAAATCCCCACGGTGCCGGTGCTGGCCGCGCTGCCCGAAGGCATGCGCACCGGCGCGGTGCCCTATCTGAACGTCGGCACGGGCAATGCCCGCTTGCAGAGCGCCGTCTTCGGCCTGGCCGGCGCGCAGGAACTCGAAGCGCGCATCGGGGCCACCGGGCGCACCGGGGCGAGCGCCGACGACGCCCGCCGCCAACTGGGGCGCATGATCCACACGCAGTCGGCGGCCCTGTTCTTTATCGCCCTGGCCCTGATCGTGGCCTTCGTCATGGGTTTCTATCGCTGGATTAATCGCAGGAGCGCCTCGTGAGCATAACATTCATCGGCAGCGTCCTGGCGGCGGTGCTGACCCTGATGGTCTTCAGCTATCTGGTGGGCAACAACCCGCTCTACCGGCTGGCGCAGCATATCTTCGTCGGCGTGTCGGTGGGCTACGCGGCGATGTTGCTGCTAGGCAACGTGCTGGTGCCGCAGTTCTTCGCGCTGGGCAGCCAGACCGGCTCCATCGGCTGGTGGCTCGCGCTGATCCCGCTGCTGCTGGGCGTGTTGCTCTTCCTGGGCCATATCCGGCCTCCGGCCACGCCGGGCCGGCCGGGCTTCTTCGGCTTCTTCGGCACCATCGCCCTGAACATCGCCCTGAGCACCGCCGCCGCGCTCGCCATCGGCGGGGCGCTGACCGGCACCGTGGTGCCGCAGGTCGCCGACAGTATGCGCCCGCTGACCGGCAATCCGGCCCTGTTGATCGGCAACCTGGTCGTCGTGCTGGGCGTCGCCGCCAGCCTGTACTACTTCCAGTTCAACGTCCGCCCCAGCGGCACGCGCTCCAGCGCCGGCATGGTGGTCGCCACCGCCGGACGCTGGCTCATCATCATTGCCCTGGGCGCCACGCTGGGCACGCTGACGGTGTCGTTTGTCGCCGCGCTGGTCGACCGCGTGGCGTTTCTATTTAGCTTCTTCTAGCGCGGCTTGCGGCCTCCCGGCGGAGGCGTGCAAGGTCGCACCCAACATTGGACAGCCATGGATGCATTAGAAGAACAACCCATCCAATCGATCCTGGCCGTGGACTGCGGGAGCCTGTACACGCGGGCCTTGTTGATGGACATCGTGGCCGACGAGTATCGCTTTGTCGGCAGCGGTGTAGCCCCCACCACCACCGAAGCCCCCTACCAGGACATCACGGTCGGCGTCTATAACGCCATCGTCGATCTGGAAGGCACCACCGGGCGCCACCTGGTGGAGGGCGGGCGTGTGGTCACACCCCAGCACCCCGACGGCCATGGCGTGGATGTGTTCGTCGCCACCTGTAGCGCGATGCCCGCGGTGCGCCTGGTCGTGGCCGGGCTGACCAACGAGTACAGCACGCGCGCCGCCCGCCAGGCCGCCGCCGGCGCCTACACCCACCTGCTCGAAACGATCAGCTTCGACGACCCGGTGGCGCAACCCGGCCCCGCTGCGCTGACTCGCAAAGGCCCCGCCCAGAACAGCGCCTGGGCCGATACCCAGCTAAACAAGCTGCTGGCCCTCTCGCCCGACGTGCTGCTGATGACCGGCGGCAGTGAGGGCGGCCCTATCGCCCCGCTGCTGCACATTGCCCGCGTGGTCGTTCGTATGGTGACGGAACAGCGCCAGCGCGAGCAGCAAGCCGCCCTGGTCGGCGGCACCGTCGCGCCCCCGCCGCTGCTCTTCTTCGCCGGCAACTCGGCGGCCCTGGACCGCGTGCAGGCCACACTCGGCGACGCCGCCAGCGTGGTGACTCTGCCGAACATCCAGCCGGAGCTGGGCACGCTCCAGCCCGAGCCGGTGCGGGATGCCCTGGTCAACCTGGTCCGCCAGAAGCAGATGCCCGCCCTGGCCGGTATGGACGCCCTGCGCACCTGGAGCCGCCGGGAGATCGAGCCGACGGTCCACGCCATCGAACTGGTCACGCGCTACATCAGCATCCAGTACCACCGTGAAGTGCTGACCGCCGATGTGGGCGCGGCCAACACCGCCGTCAGCGTATCGGGCGGCAAAGACGGCACCACCCACGGCACGGCCATCCGCGGCGACTTTGGCCTGGCCCAGGGCATCAGCAACCTGCTGGCCGAGGTGGGGTCCGAGGCCATCCTGCGCTGGCTGCCGTTTGAGTCGAGCGCCGAGGAAGTGAACGACTGGGCGTTGAACCGGGTGATCCGGCCCTGGACCGTGGCCCAGTCGCCCCGCGACCTGGCGATTGAGCACGCCTTTGCCCGCGAGGCGCTGCGCAGCGCCCTGTCCGATCTGCGCACCGGGCGCGACCTGCCCACCGCGACGTATGACCTGCTGATCGGCACGGGCGGCCTGCTGGCGAACGCCCCCCGCGTGGGACAGGCGGCGCTGATCCTGCTGGATGCGCTGGAGCCGACCGGCGAAGGAGTGGGTTCGCTCGAAATCGCTCTCGACAGCACGCTGATGATGCCCGCGCTGGGCGCGCTGGCCCCGGTCCACCCGGCCGCCGCCGCCTATCTGTTCGACCGCGACTGCCTGGTGCTGCTGGGCACCTGCGTGGTGCCACTGGGCACACCGGGCGGCGGGTTGCTGGCGCCGGCCCCGGCCAAGAACGGTCGCCGCGCCGCGCGCACCCCGGCCCCCGCCGACGGCGCGACGCCTGCGCCGGCCACCGGTAGCCGGGGACCACTGGCCGTCGAAGTCACCGTCGATTATGCCGAGGCGGGCAGCATCAGCATCGAAGTGCCCTACGGCAGCATCGAGGTGATCCCCCTGCGCCCCGAGCAGCGCGCATCCCTGCGCGTCAAGCCGGCGTCCGGCTTCCGCATCGGCACCGACGAGCCGGGCAAGCAGGTGCAGACCAAGCCCGGCGAGGAGATCAAGGGCGGGCTGATCGGCCTGATCATCGACGCCCGTGGCCGGCCGCTGACCCTGCCGAGCGATCCCCAGGCGCGCATCGCCAAATTGCTGGAATGGGGCCAGGCCATTCGGGCCTATTCGGGGCGCGAAAGCTTTAGCCTGCTGCCCGAACCGGTGGTCGCGCCGCCTGTTCCGGCAGCCGAGGCCGAGGCGCCGGCGGGGCCGGGCGGCTTTGTCTCGCGGTTTGGTCCCACGGCCGGGCGCGTCAGCTTCGGCGAGCCGCTGGGCGGCGAGGTCGGCGCGGCGCTCGCGCCCACCCCGGAGCCGGAACCGCCGATGGGCCTGGACCCCGCATCCATGCCCCCGGCGCCCGAACCGCGCATCGGCACAGGGCCATTGACCCCCCCCGCCGCCCGGCCCGGCACGGGGCCATTGACTCCCCCCGGCGCGCGCCCCGGCACCGGCCCGCTGAGCGAAGGCACGCCCCGGCGCACGGGGACGACCGGCAAACTGAACCTGCCCAGCCGCGGCGGTGGCAGCAGCGGTCGTACCGGCACGGCCCCGTTGCAATGGCCCAAGGACAAGGAGGAGTGAGGTGAGCCTCTACTACCCGACTCGCCAGCCCACCATCGCCCCGAACATCATGGTGCGCAAGCAGCGCCGCCTGCCGGTGGCCGGCGATATTCTGGTGCGCATCGGATCGCGCGTGGAGCCGGACGACATTGTGGCGCGCGCCAGTATCCCCGGCACGCCGCTCATGGTCGACGTGGCCGGGCCGCTGGGCGTCAAGCCGAAGGCCGGGCAACGCCTCCTGGCCCGCCCCGTCGGCAGCACGTTTGCGGCGGGTGATGTGCTGGCCTCGCGCCGCCAGGGCCTCGCCAAGCGGCTCACCGTCAAGAGTCCGGTGGCGGGCACGCTGACCGGCTATGATGCCGCGACGGGCCAGGCCACCGTGACCCCGGCCAGCACCAATTTCGAGTTGCAAGCCTACATCGACGGCGTCGTCACCGAGCACCTGCCCTATCGTGGGGTGGTGATCGATACACCCGCCGCGGTGGTGCGCGGCATCGTCGGCGTGGGCGGAGAGCGCCATGGCGTGCTCCAGGTCGCCGTCGCCGACCCCGCCGAAGAACTGATGCCCGACCAGATCAGCGCGCGCTATGCCTACGCCATCGTGCTGGGCGGCGGGACCACCAGCGCCGAAACCCTGCGCCGCGCCGTGGAACACAACGTCCGCGCCATGATCGTGGGCAGCATCCCGGAGGCCGAACTGCGCGCCTTCCTGGGCTACAGCGATGGGCTGCGCGGCTGGACGCTGGGCCGCACGGGCTGGGACTTCCCGCCGCCCGCTGCGACTACGGGTGCGCCCACAGCCCCGCCGCTCACCCTGATCGTCGTCGAGGGTTTTGGCCGCGTGCCGATGGCCGGCAAAGCCTGGGAACTGCTGGCCGCCCACGACGGCGGCGAAGTGGCCGTGGACGGCACCACGCGCCTGCGCGAAGGACTCGTCCGGCCGGAGATCATCCTGCCCCTGCCGCGTGCCAGCGGTGTCGCGCCCTTTGAGACCACCGCGCCCGCCATCGGAGTCCGTTCGCTGGTGCGGTTGATCGCCCCGCCGTATCTGGGCCGGGTCGGGCGCGTGCTGAGCGTGTCGCAGGGCAAGCAACCGGTGCCTTCAGGCATTAACACCAACGCCGCCGAGGTGCAATTGCCGGACGGGGCCACCACCTGGGTGCCCCTGGCCGACCTGGAAGTCTTGGAATAACATGCGCGTCTCGATTACCCAGTTGCAGCAAATGAAAAAGCAAGGCCGGCGCATCGTCATGGTCACAGTCTATGACTACAGCACCGCGCGCCTCACCGCCGATGCGGGCATCCCCGTGGTGCTCGTCGGCGACTCGCTGGGCATGGTCATGCTTGGTTACGAATCGACTATCCCGGTGACGATGGACGTAATGGTCCATCACACCGCCGCCGTGGTGCGCGGCAACACCAAATCGCTGATCGTCGGCGACATGCCGTTCCTCAGCTATCGCGGCAGCGGGGACGAAGCGTTGCGCAACGCCGGGCGCCTGCTGCAAGAGGCGGGGGCCGGCGCGGTCAAGGTGGAGGGCGCGGATACCGTGCCGACCATCCGGCGCATGGTCGACGCCGGGATCCCAGTCATGGGCCACCTGGGCCTGACACCGCAGTCGGTCAACCAGTTCGGCGGCTGGAAGGCGCAGGGCAAGACCCCCGCTGCCGCCGCGAAAATGCTCGACGATGCGTTGGCGCTGCAAGACGCGGGCATCTTCGCCCTGGTGCTCGAAACCGTGCCCGCGACCCTGGCGCGCATCATCAGCGAACGGCTCACCATCCCGACCATCGGCATCGGCGCGGGGCCGCATTGCGACGGGCAGGTGCAGGTGCTCCACGATCTGCTCGGCTGGTATCCCGATTTCATGCCCAAGCACGCCCGGCCCTATGCCCAGATCGGCGACGCGATCCGCGAAGCCTTCCGCGCGTATAGTGCCGATGTGGAAAGCGGCGCCTTCCCCGGCCCGGACCAGACCATCGATGTCGATCCGGCCGTCTTCGCCGCGCTCGAAGCGACCGCGGACGGCGCCCCATCCACGGATCAGCCGGCCACCGATACGCCGGACCCGGAATTACGCTATGGCGGCGCCGGCTCCGGCCCCAAGCCCTGACATGCAAACTTTCGCGACTATCGGCGAACTCCGCGCGGCCCGCGCCGCCGTGGGACCGGGCACGCGCGTCGGCCTGGTGCCCACGATGGGTTACCTCCACGCCGGACACCTGTCGCTGGTCGAGCAGGCGCGCAACGAGTGCGACCTGGTGGTGGTCAGCATCTTCGTCAACCCGACGCAATTCGGCCCGACCGAAGACTTGAGCCGCTATCCGCGCGACGAGGTCCGCGATCTCCAGTTCCTGGAGTCGGCGGGCGTCGATTGGGTTTTCCTGCCCACGGCGGAGGAGATCTACCCGTCCGGCTTCCAGACCTATGTCGAGGTGCGCGAAGTGACGACCGTGCTGGAAGGCGCGGCCCGGCCCGGCCATTTTGCCGGGGTCGCCACCGTCGTCGCCAAGCTGTTCAACCTGGTGCAGCCCGGCGTGGCCTATTTCGGGCAAAAGGACGCCCAGCAGATCGTCGTCATCCGGCGCATGGTGCGCGACTTGAACTTCCCGGTGGACCTGGTCGTCGGCATGACCATTCGGGAGCCGGACGGCCTGGCGCTGAGTTCGCGCAATGTCTACCTCGACCCGGCAGAGCGGCAGGCCGCGCTGGTGTTGTCCCGCGCCCTGCGGGCCGCACACGATCTGTGGGACGCGGGCGAACGCGACGGCGAACGCCTGCGCGCCGCCATGCGCGCCGTGCTGGCTGCCGAGCCGCTAGCCCAGCCTGACTACGTCAGCATCGCCGACCTGGACACGCTGGCCGAACTAGAGGCCATCGCGCCGGACCAGGGCGCTCTGGCCTCCCTCGCCGTGCGCATCGGGCGCGGTACCCGGCTGATCGACAATCACATTCTGGAGCCTTGACGAGTGGTCGGTGGTCGGTGGTCGGTGGTCAGTATGGCGGTTGATCACTACAGCAATCCGCTACGCTGCTACCCATAACCCACTGACCACCGATCACCGACCACTGACCACTATGCTACTAGCAATCGATGTCGGCAACACGAATGCCGTGATTGGGATTTACGAGGGTACGGAGTTGCGCGCATCCTGGCGCGCGGCGACCGACCATGAGCGCACCGCCGACGAGTGGGGCGGGCTGATCTATACCTTCCTGTCGGCGCGCGGCATGGCCTTGCGCGAGGTCCATGCCTGCATCGTCTCCAGCGTGGTGCCGCCGGTCACGTCGGCGCTGCGCGAGATGAGCGCCGGGCTGCTGGGCCACCCGGCCATGGTCATCGAGCCGGGCCTCAAGACGGGCGTGCGCATCGCCATCGACAACCCGCGCGAAGTGGGCGCCGACCGCATCGTCAACGCTGTCGCCGCCTATCGCCGCTACGGCGGGCCGTGCATCGTGGTCGACTTCGGCACGGCGACGACCGTGGATGCTATCGGCGCCGACGGCGCCTATCTGGGCGGAGCCATCGCGCCCGGCCTGACCACCTCCGCCGAGGCGCTCTACCGGCTGGCCGCCCGCCTCTACTCGGTCGAACTGGTCGCCCCGCGCAGCGTGATCGGCAAGAACACCGTCAACAGCATGCAGGCGGGCATCGTCATCGGCTATGTCGCGCTGGTTGAGGGGCTGGTGGGACGCATGAAAGCCGAACTCCAGGCCGGCGGCGCGCCCGCCGATCTGCCGGTCATCGCCACGGGCGGCCTCTCCGGCCTCATCGCCCACGAGACGCGCGTGATCACCCACACCGACGCGGATTTGACGCTCGACGGCCTGCGCATGATCTACGAGATGA
>JAICKM010000684.1 GCA_025927935.1 Chloroflexia bacterium
GCTCAAGAGGAGGCTAACGAGACCGATCAGCGCCGCGATGCCGGTGCCGGTGCCTCTAGCCGCCACCACGTCGGTAATCGTCTTGACAAAGACGTTGGACTCGTCGGTGCTGCTCTGCAAGTTGGGCAGCACATTCTGGAGGACCCACTGGCGGGCCTGCTCGGGCGAGAGCAGGAAACTTGCCAGTGACACCAGGAACAAGATGAGCGGGAAAATACTAAAGAACGCGGCGAAGGCCAGGGCGGCCGCCATATTGGCGACGTTGTCCTGGCTGTACTCGCTGATCGAGCGTTTTACGACGTTAAACAGGTTCTTCATCGGGAGCATAGCGCAGACCTCCACGCAACTGATTGCCGGTCGCCCCAGGGCGCTGCGGCCATCAGTTATTGCTTAATACGAATTCTCGCCGGACGGAGTGACACAGATAGCTGTCCGCAGGTGGGGCGCCGCTGATCCGCCGGGGCGGGGCCGCCCCACGACACCTTGCGGGTGCCTGCGCGACCGTCCTACATGGATTCCCTATAAGCAATTATCGTGTCACGGTTGCCTTGCGGCGCCCGCCCCGGTGGGGATCGGCGTAAACTGGGCGACCGGCGGGTTCAGTGAAAAGAACAGAAAAGAAGCCCGCCAGTTACGCCGGGGGGGACGCGGGTTTCCGGCGGGCGGGCGTAGGTCTCTGGGGCGGGGGTTTACTGAGGGGTATGGTTGTTGTCGGCGGCTGCTTGTTCGCCCATCTCATAGAGGCGGGGCATGAAATCGACACCGCAGCTTTCGAGCGCGGTCATCATCTCCAGGATGATGCGCACCCCGGCCAGATTAACCTTGAGTCGCTGGGTGAGGTGCTGGATGAATTGGAAGCGCTTGATGTCGTTTTGCGAATAGCGGCGGCGCTTCGTCGGGGTGCGGGCGGGCACCACCAGCCCTTCTTCTTCGTAAATCCGCAGGGTCCGCGGGTGCATACCGAGCAGATCGGCGGCTACACTGAGGGTGAACACCGGGCGGTCGGCATTGATTGGGCTGCCGGCCGTGCTGCGGGAAAACGGCGGCAGCGGCTGGCTCGCCCGCCGCCGGCCCAGGCCGATGCTGGAGATGGCCCCACCCGCATCGGTCGCGACAACATCTTCGTCCTGTGCTTCGTCGTCGTCCAATTGATCGGTCTCGGCGCGGGGGTTCTCTTGGGTTTTATCTGGCATACTGGGCCTCAATCGCTTGGCTGTTGGGTGCGCACGGCAGGGCAATAGACATGCTGTGGTCAGCGTAGATCATAACACAGACCCTGAGCGTTGTCAAGTTTTTGGACCTAATGGCTACCCGGTTTTTGATCCTGGCCCACGCCTGGGGCGCGGCGATTTAATAGTAGCCGCGGCGGCGGCGCCCGCCCAGTAGCCCCCAGAGCAGACCGACGATCAGCGCCCCCACCGCAGCGGGGATGAGGGCCACACCCTCCATGGCCGGTTGAGGCAGCAGGGGGAACCGGGTCTGCAACACGTCGCCACCGAGCCAGGCGCCCAGGAAAGCGAACGCGATTTCGCCGACAAAGCCCAGGGGGATAGCGCCGCCGCGGGCCAGCTCGACGATCAGCCCGGCCAGCGCAGCAATGAGCAGCAAGACCAGCCAGTGGCCGGCTTCGCTGAAATTCAGAGTAAAGGTCATGATGGGTGAGGCCGGCAGAGCGGCCGCTTGTCCTTGATTAGAGTGTGAGTCCCAGGTGCTCGACTCGCTTGACTCCGCGGAAGAAGAGCCGTAAGGCCAGGAACATGGTCGTGTAGCCGGGTACGTCCAGGAAGCGCCCAATTTTCGCTTCACCGTTCGGGCCGATATAGCGCCAGAGATCCTCGCGACTGAGTTCGAGAACGGGCGCGAGGCTATGCACCTCCGGGGCGCGCTCCAGATCATATGCGTCGGGCGGGGTGCTTGGGGTGGCTCCCAGGGCCGCCAGAATACGCCCGCCCATGGCCTCCCGGCGGGTAGGTGGCAGCCGAGGGGGCGCGAGACGCCCCAGGCGTCCGGCAAGATCGAGAAGAGATTCCAGTTCGGCACGCTGCTCGGGAGTGGCGTCTTGATCCAGTATTGCCGCCGGCGAGCGCCCCTGTGCCTGCGCGTCCAGGCATGCGGCCAGCACGTCTTCCGTCCGCATTCTTAACTCCCTGTGGGTCCCCTGAGGTGGGCCTGCTGCATAAGCGACTCCAGTATCGTGCATGGCTTATAACGCCGGTTTAGAGGATGCCGTTACGACGCAGCAGCGCGACCACCCGCGCGAGAATATGGCCTGCAGTGGCGCTTTTTGGCTGGATGCCCAGTTCTTCAACTCCCTCCTTATCGATCAACAACACGGCGCTGTCGGCGGCGCCGATGCTGCGGGTGGCCTCGTTGGCGACAATCAAGTCCAGCCCTTTGGCGACCAACTTGCTCTGGGCGTTGGCTTGTAACTGCTCGGTCTCGGCGGCAAACCCAACGCGCACCAGGCGCTCGGTGCCCGGCAGACCGCGTAGCCCGGCCAGGATGTCGGGGTTACGCACCATGTCCAGGGTGAAGGTATCCTGACCGGGCAGCTTCTTGATCTTCTGTTCGGCCACCGCGGCGGGGCGGTAGTCGGCGGGGGCGGCGGCCATGATCAGGGCGGCGGCCCCCGGCACCGCTGCCTGCACGGCCGCCTCCAGGTCGCGCGTAGTGCCCACGCGCACGGCGGTGACGCCATAGAGCGGCGGCAGTTGCACGGCGCCGTGGATCAGGGTGACGGCGGCGCCCAGGTCGAGCGCGGCCTCGGCCAGCGCCCAGCCCATCTGCCCCGACGAGCGGTTGCCGACGTAGCGCACCGGGTCGAGCGGCTCCTGCGTGCCGCCCGCCGTGATGACGACGCGCTGCCCGGCCAGCGGCCCCGCCCGGCCCAGCAGCACGCGCAGCGCGCCCAGGATCTGCGGTGTCTCGGGCAGGCGGCCCGTGCCCGTTGCGCCGGAGGCCAGGCGCCCCTCGCCCGGTTCCATCACCAGCGCACCGCGCTCGCGCAGCGTCGCCAGATGGCCCTGGGTGGCCGGGTGATAATACATGTGGTGTTCCATGGCCGGCACAATGAGCAGCGGCGCGGTGGTCGCCAGGGCGACCGCGCCCAGGAAGTCGTCGCTGAGGCCGAGCGCCAGGTGCGCGATGGTGTTGGCTGTGGCCGGGGCGACGATCATGGCCGCCGCCTGGTGGGCCAGAGCCACGTGCCCGGTGTTCTCACCCAGCCAGCTTTCGTAGAGGTCCGTCCGCACCTCGCGATGAGTCAGCGCGGCGAAGGTCAGCGGTGTGACGAAGCGCTGCGCGGCGGCGGTCATGATCACGTCCACCTGTGCCCCGGCCTGGGTCAGCTTGCTCGCCAGGTCGGCCACTTTGTAGGCCGCGATGCCGCCGCAGACACCAAGGACGATCTTTTTATCCTGGAAGACGCTCATGGCGGCCCCTGGGGGGGCGCGTTCATCTCGTAGATCATGCGCAGGCCGTCGAGCGTCAAATCCGCGTCGGTGTGGGTGATCACGCGCGTCTCGTGGGCGATGAGGCCGGAGAGGCCGCCCGTGGCGATGACCGGCAGATCGGCGGGCGCACCGCCGGCCTGGAGTTCGGCTTTCATGCGCCCCACCAGCCCCTCGACCAGCGCGACATAGCCGATGACGATGCCGGCCTGCATGCTGTTGACGGTGTTCTTGCCGATCACGCTGCGCGGGGCGACGAGTTCGACCGAGTAGAGGCGGGCGGCCAGCCGGTAGAGCGCCTCGGCGGAGGTGGTCAGGCCGGGCGCGATGGCCCCGCCCAGATAGGCGCCGTCCGCGCCGATAGCATCCACGGTCGTCGCCGTGCCGAAGTCGACCACGATGCACGGCCCGCCGTAGCGGCGATAGGCGGCGAC
>JAICKM010000095.1 GCA_025927935.1 Chloroflexia bacterium
CGGCGCCAGAACTGCCCACAAGGCATCCGAGACCCGGAAGCCGGTCGTGGTGGGGTTATTGCGGGTGCGCGCCCGCGTCCGTTTAGTGGCAGTTGGTGTAGTCATACCCTCATTATACCAGGTTATTCGGATAGGCTCTAAGGAGGTATGGCGAGATGTCAAACATTCGCACATTCGCCTGGGTCCTACGAACTGCGGACGTCCTTTACCGCATTTCGGCTGTGGTTTGCGCGAGCCCCTCTACAGAGTTAGTTCAGGCCGCTGCCTGTAGTTATTCGCCTAGCCCCCGATGAGGCGCAGCTAAGGCGATTCCCTGGTCCCCAATAATCTAACTTTCGCCTGTTAATTCACCACAAAGGGTCCTCTGTTGTTGTAGCCTTAGGCTCCGCGCTGACCCAGCATAGCCTACGTATTTCCGGTAGTGAACAGCCCGGTTTGGCGGAGTATGCCCTCTGCTCCGCATAGGTTCGGGCACTGCTAACCGGACGGCGGAGCGTGCTGGGCCCATTGCGCTAGAAAGTCGCTGTTCATGACTCCCCCTGCCCCGATCCCGGATCTCTGGTACGTTGTCCATACCAGGACGCTGAAAGAAGCGCCCACTGCCCGAGTGCTGCGCGAGTATCTAGGCCTGGAGGTCTATGCCCCTGAGGTGTGCCGGAGGACCTCGGCAGGCCTACACTGGGGGCCTTTGTTTCCCGGATATCTCTTTGTCCAAGTGAATCTGAACCGGGTGACGCCAAGCCGCATCAATAGTTGCCCCGGCGTGTTGCGTCTGCTGGCGGTTGATAACCAACCCCAGGTCGTGCCGGTGAACGTTATCACGACGATTCGTGCGGGCGTCGCACAACTCAATGCGCAGGAGGGTTCGCCTCGACCGCTTCATCAGTTATGGGAAATGGTTCCAGAGTAAGGCCGTACCGGACGTTGACTCACGCTATGTGCGCAGGGTCCGGCGCGCGGGGACAGGGTTCCGGCTCGTCCTGGAAGACGGCGACGAGGTGGCTGCCGGGCAGGTGGTGATCGCCACCGGGCTTGGCGAGTTTCCGGCGCGCCCGGCGCAGTTCAACGATATACCGGCTCGCTACGCCTCGCACACTTCCGAACACACGGATCTCGGCGTGTTTGCCGGGCAGAAAGTGGTTGTCATCGGGTTGGGACAGAGCGCCGTCGAGTCGGCGGCGCTGCTGCAGGAAGTGGGCGCCGGTGTGGAAGTGATCGCCCGCGCCTCGACGATCCGCTGGCTGAGTGGAGGCGCGTGGCTTAAGAGCGAAGCCAACCCCTTGCGCGCCCTCATGTACCCGCCGACCGATGTCGGCCCGCCTGTGCTGAATCAGATCGTCGCCGCGCCCGAGCTGTTCCGGCGGTTGCCGCGGCCTCTGCGGGATCGCATAGAGTACCGCTCGATCAGACCGGCTGCGGCGGGTTGGTTGATGAACCGCGTGGGGGGCATCACCTTCACCACGAGTCGCTCGGTGACCCGCGTGAGCGTGGGCGACGGCCGTGTGACGCTCATACTCGACGATGGGACTGAGCGGAAGGTCGACCATGTTCTGCTTGCCACCGGCTACCGCGTGGATGTAAAGCATATGTCGATCCTGAGTCCGGAGATCGTATCGTCCATTACTACGCGGGAAGGGTATCCGCAGTTGGAGTCGGGATTCGGGTCGTCGGTGCCCGGGTTGTACTTCATCGGCGCCGTCGCCGTCGGCACATTTGGGCCGCTCTGCCGGTTCGCGTCGGGCAGCGACTTTACCGCGCGGGCGCTGACTCGCAGCATCGTGACGCGCCGGCCAGCCTCGCAGCAGGCCGCAATCCGCCCGGCGGCGTAACGCGTTGCCGGTTAGGACCGAAGGAGAGCCTTTCAGCATGGGAGAGGAGGACTTACTCTGAAGACGCTTACGCTTCCCGATCATCGGAGCGGACCGCAGATGCCCGCGCCCGCGCTGCAGGCCCGCGCCCGGCCTGGAGGCGCTGTTATCATCGGCAGCAATTTCATGGCGCTCGGGGTCGCCCGCAGCCTGGGGCGGCGGGGCATCCCGGTCTGGGTGCTGCATGACGAATACGTTGTCGCCACCGCTTCGCGGTACGTCCGGCGCAGCCTGCCCTGGGCGGACGCGAATGAAATCGGCTACCTCCTCGATCTCGCCACGCAGCACAGGTTGCGCGGGTGGGTGTTGTTCCCGGTTACGGACAAGGCGGCCGGGCTGCTCTCGCGCCACCGCACGGCGCTGGCCGATTGCTACAGGCTGACGAGTCCTGGCTGGGAAGTGATGCAGTACGCTTATGATAAGCGCCTGACCTACAAGCTCGCCGCGGAGGTGGGGGTGGACTACCCGACCACGTACTATCCCAACCGCCGAGATGATCTGCTCACGCTCGATTGCGCCTTTCCCATCATTCTTAAACCCGCCGTGAAGGAGGGCCATAATGCCTTCACGGATGCGAAAGCATGGCGTGTCGATGATCGCGCACAACTCCTGGCGGGCTATGAGGAGGCGTGCCGCCTCGTTGATCCGTGCACCGTCATGGTGCAAGAGCTGATTCCCGGCCGGGGCGAGGCCCAGTTCTCATTTGCGGCCCTGTGCAGGGAAGGGTGTCCCGTCGGATCGCTGCTGGCGCGGCGGGTACGGCAGTTCCCGGTGGACTTTGGCCGCACCAGCACGTATGTTGAAACGATTGATCATCCCGAAGTGGAGCAGGCCGCCCGGCGCTTGCTTGCCGCGCTCAACTTCACGGGGTTGGTGGAAATCGAATTCAAATACGACTCCCGCACCCGGCGCTACAAGTTACTGGACATTAATGCGCGTGTCTGGGGCTGGCACACCCTGGGCCGGCGGGCCGGTGTGGACTTCCCCTACCTGCAATGGCGGATGGCGCACGGGCAACCGGTGGAGAACGTGCGCGCGCGGGCGGGAGTCCGCTGGGTGCATATGACGACGGATATCCTGGCCGCGGGCGCCGAAATACGCCGCGGGCAGCTATTGGCCGGCAAGTTCATCCGGTCCCTGCGCCCTCCCATCGAACACGCACTCTTCGCCGCCGACGATCCGCTGCCCGCCTTGATGGAGGTGCCACTGATGGCCCATAGCAGATGGCTGCGCCACACAGGATAGCTCCGCGTAGTGTTGCACGCGCCGACGTACATACGAAAGCCCCGAACGAAATTCCGTTCGGGGCTTTTGCGTTTCTACGCAGGATCGAGAAGCTTTACATAACACTGCCAATCATGGCTCACGGTTCCGTACCCTACCCACTGGCCTTACGGTATGGTATAGTAGCTCTATGACGGCAGCGTACCATCACGGGACCGGCGTCCGGTGATGCTTGACAACATACTCGACGTGGTTGTGGTCGGCGGAGGTCTCGCTGGGCTGACCACGGCCTACTTGCTCCAGCAGCAAGCCCGCGCGGCGGGGCAGCCGTTGCGATTGGTCGTCCTCGAACAGGCGGCACACGCGGGCGGCAAGCTGATCACCGACCGGGTTGACGGGTTCGTAATCGACGGCGGGCCGGACTCTTTCCGCCCGGCGCCCCCAGATGCCGTCGCGCTCAGCCGGGATCTGGGCCTGGGCGACGCGCTAATCGGCAGCGCGGACGCGCAGAACCGGATCTACGTGCTCTCCGGCGGGAGGCTGCACCCGCTTCCGGCGGGCCTAGTCGGCATCGTCCCCACCGACCGGGGCGCCCTGGCTCGCAGCAGCCTGCTTAGCCCGATGGGCAAGCTGCGCATGGCCCGCGAGGTCTCGCTGGCGCCTGCGCCTGGCGCCGACGACGAGAGCATTGCCGCCTTCGTCCACCGCCGCTTCGGCCAGGAAGCTGTCGACAAGCTGGCCCGACCCCTCCTGGCGAGCCTGTTTCTCGGCGACCCGGAGTGGTTGAGTATGCGCCTGCTGTTCCCCGACTACCTGGACCTGGAGCGGGAGCACGGCAGCCTGATCCACGGGCTGCAAGCGCGGCGGCAGCCGGCTCCCAGCGGCCCGGATGCGGCGCCCGGCGCCGCCGATCATGCGGCGTTCCTATCTTTCCGCAGCGGCATGCACACCCTGATCGAGGGCCTGGTCGCGCAATTCGATCCCGACAGCCTGCAACTGGGCCGCACCGTCAGCCAGATCAGCCTAGCGACCTATGCGGACGCCCCTTATACGCTGCGCACCAAAGAAGGCCGCGCCTTTAGCGCCCGCCGTGTGGTGCTCGCCGTGCCCGCGCCGGTGGCGGCGAATCTGCTGCCCGACCGCGCCACCGAGTTCGCCGCCGCTCTCCGGCAGATCCGTTACCTCTCCAGCGCCACCGTCGCGCTCGGCTACCGCAAAACCGAGGTCAGCCACCCGCTCGACGGCTTCGGCTTTGCCGCCGCCGCCCGCGAATCGAGTCCGCTGCTTACCTGCACCTGGACTTCCACTAAATTCCCCGCCCACGCCCCGGAGGGCCACGTGCTGCTGCGGGCCATCGTCGCGGGCAGCGGCGGCGCTCCGGCGCTCGACTTGCTGGACCTGGAACTGGTCTCGCTCGTCCGGGCGGAGTTGGGGCGTATCCTGGGCCTGAACGCTACGCCGGTTGTGGAGCGGGTCTACCGCCACCGGCTGGCGAACCCGCAATATGACGCGGGCCATTTGGCGCGCGTGGCGCGGCTCGAAGCGCTGGCCGCCACCCACCTGCCGGGCCTCTACCTCACCGGCAGCGCCTACCGGGGCATCGATATTACGGCGACCATCCGCGAAGCCCGGCAAACCGCCGAGCAGATCCTTGCCGCCCAGCGATCCGATTAACGCAACCCATCCGCAGAGGAGAATTGCCCGTGGCCTCGCCCCCGAATATCTTGCTGATCATGGCCGACCAGTTGGTTCCCTTTCTCATGGGCGCCTACGATCACCCCGTGGTGCAGACGCCCTACCTGGATGCTCTGGTAGCCGGCGGCGTCCGCTTCGACGCCGCCTACACCCCCTATCCGCTCTGTGCCCCGGCGCGCGCCGCGTTGCTGACCGGCAAATACGCCTCGACCCTCGGCTGCTATGACAACGCTGCCGTGCTGCCGGCGGACGAGCCGACGCTGGCTCACTACCTGACGAACGCCGGCTATGAAACTGTGCTGAGCGGCAAGATGCATTTTATCGGCCCCGACCAGTTACATGGCTTCCGCCGTCGCTTGACTACGGACGTGTTTCCCGCCAACATCACCTGGGTACCCACCCGCGATCCTGTCACCGGGCGCTTCCCCGGCGGCGGGCACGCGCGGCTCTATATCGCGCCCAACGTCGGCGTCCGCCCCTGGACCAAGTTCCTGGCCTATGACGAAGAGACCCAATTTCGGGCGCTGGAGTACATCCGCGAACGGGGCCGCACCGCGCCCGCCGAGCCGTTCTTCCTCGTCGCCTCCTTCCATCATCCCCACGATCCCTTCCACGTCACCCAGGAGCTTTGGGACCTGTATGAGGGCGCGGATATCGCCATCCCCACGTATCCTGAAAACCTTGAAGAGACCTATTCGGCGCTGGATCGCTGGCTCAACGAGGTCCACGAGACCGACCAGGTTGATCTCGGCAACCCCGATAGTCTCTACCACTTGCGCCGCGCCTACTATGGCCTGGTGACGTATATCGACCGCAAAGTGGGCGAACTGCTGGCGGCCCTGGACCAAACCGGCCAGCGCGAGAACACCCTGATTATTTTCACCAGCGACCATGGCGATATGCTGGCCGAGCGGCGTATGGTGCAAAAGCGCTGCTTCTACGAGTGGTCAGTGCGCGTGCCGCTGATCATCCAGTTCCCGGATGGGGCCTATGCAGGGCGGAAGGTGCCGGAGCCGGTTTCTCTGCTGGACCTGCCGCCGACGTTGCTCGATCTGGCGGGCGTTCCGCCGGAGACCCGGCTGCCCATGGACGGCAACAGCCTGCTCGCCCGGCTGGACGGTCGCGAGACCGAGGAGCGCACCGTCTTGTCCGAGTACCATGTGGAAAAGGTTTACGCGCCGTGTTTTATGGTCCGCCAGGGACAGTACAAGTATGTCTACATCCACGGATGGGGCAGCCAGTTGTTCGACCTGCTGGCCGACCCCGGCGAGTGGCGGAACCTGGCCGGGCAGCCGGCCCTGCAAGATGTGCAAGCGGCGCTCCACGGGCGCATCCTGGCGCAGTTTGATCCCGACGGCATCGCGGCGGCGGGGGAGGCGAGCGTGGCCCGGCGGGAAGTGATCAAGGCCGCGTTGGAGCGCAACGGCACACATTGGGACTATGCGCCGCAATTCGATGCCACTAAACAATACGTTCGCTGAGCACGCAACCCGTGATCTGATGCTGCCCTGACTTTCATCCGGTGGCCGGGCGCACCGGGCCGTAGCGCGCGCGGCGCGACCGCGCCATGGTTGCGCTTAATGTCGCCCCTGCCCCGCCGCTCGCCCCGGCGGGTGCCAGGTGCGGGTGCGCACTGCGCCCGGCAATACCAGCCACCCCTCTACCCGGCTCCCCTGGCACATCCCCTACTTATTGCACACCGCCTTACGACGGCGAGCTACCGGCTACCCTTGCCTGTGCCGCCTGCCGGCCCCGCCATGCTCCGCGCACCCCACCCAGCTCCGCAAAGCGAACCACGGCATAATCACTCATGGCGAGGCAGAGGATTCAAGGATGCCGGATCCACCTATTGACAAAGCCTGAGAAATCGATTACTATAGACCACGAGACGCCTACATGGGTGTGCGGCGCACGCCGGCAGCCTGTATGAAGCTCGTAGTGGGCCGTTATGGTAGTCTCCCGTAGTTCTAATCTTGAGTAACATCCAGTTTTCCGCGTAATTGATTACTCATAAAGGTTAGTGAATATGAAACCACCTACGGTAAAGGAAGTAGCTCAACAAGCCGGCGTCTCCGTGGCGACCGTGTCGCGCGTGCTGAACGGCAGTACCGCTGTCGACGGCGAATTGCGCCAGCGGGTGATGGATGCCGCTGAGCAACTACGTTACCGGCCGAACCGCCTCGCCCGCAATCTGCGCACCAAGTCCACCAAAACCATCGCTATTGTCGTGCCGGATATTGAGAACCCTTTCTTCGTTTCGGTGACGCGGGGCCTGGAGGAAGTCGCCTTCCGTGAGGGCTATACTGTGTTGGTGTGCAACACCGACGACGACCCCCAGCGGGAGAGCATCTATCTCCAGGTGCTGCTTGACGAGGCTGTGGCCGGGATCGTCGTCTGCGCGACGGACGAGCGCCGCAGCTCGGCTCAGGTGTTGCGGATCATGGAGCAGGGCGTGGCTATGGTGGGTCTCGACCGGCGGCTGGAAAACGCACCGGTCGATGGGGTGCTGTCGGATAACTTCGGCGGTACCCGTACCGCCGTTTCCTACCTCATTGAGCAGGGCCATCGCCGCATTGGGTTGATCGCCGGGCCGGCCAAATATGCCCCGGCCCGCGAGCGGCGTATGGGCTACGAGCAGGCGCTGCTCGACCACGGTCTGGCTGTCGACCCCGCGCTGATCAAGGTGACGAACTTCAAAGGCCCGGAGGCGGCCCTGGCAACCGAAGAACTCTTCACGGCCGGGGAGCCGCCCACGGCGCTTTTTCTGAGCAGCGGCAACGTGGCAATCGGCAGCCTGCGCGCGCTGCACCGGCTGGGGCTACAGGTGCCCGCCGATGTCTCCTTGATCGTGTTCGACGATCTGGAATGGGCCGATGCCTATAATCCGCCGCTAACCGTGGTTTCCCAGAACACCCGCCAGCTTGGCGGCCTGGCCGGCGACCTCTTGCTGCGCCGCATCCGCGGCAGCGCCGAGCCGCCCCAGGAGCGCCACCTGGCGACTCAGCTTATCGTCCGGGGGTCGGTTACGCGACCGCATCCGTAGCCCGGCTGCCTGAGCAGGCAGGTAGGCACTAGCGCAGCTACCAGTGCCGGTAGCTGCAAGGAGCGAAACACATGCTGCGCCGTCTCGCATTGCTGTTGGTGCTGGTTCTGAGTGTCTCGGCCTGCGGCGGAGACCAGAGTTATACCGCCGTGTCGGTGGACAACGCGGCCAGCGTGGCCCGTATCAAGGTTATCAGCGGGCCTACAGGCGGCGTGAACGCCGTCGTCTGGTCGCCCGACGGCAAGATGATCGCCTCGGCGGGTGATGACCACACCATCTATCTCTGGGACCCTGATACGGGCAAGGAGATCCGCCACTGGTCGGGGCACACGCTCGCCATCACTTCGCTGGCCTTCGCCCCCGACGGCAAGACGCTCGCCAGCGGGGGCCGGGACAAGGCGGTGATCCTCTGGGACCCGGCCAGCGGCCAGCAACTGCGTACCTTCTCCGACAGCGACCAGATCCTGGCGCTGGCTTTCTCGCCCGACGGCAAGCTGCTCGCCTCCACCGGTCGCAGCAAGACGGTCATCTTCTCCGATCCCGCGACTTTGCAGCCGGTCAGCACGATCAAGGGTTTCGGCGACCGCGTGAACGACCTGGCCTTCTCGCCCGACGGCAAGACCCTGGCGACGGCGGCTAACGACAACAAAGTGCAGACCTGGGACGTTGCCAGCGGGGCCAAGAAGCTGGAGATCACCGATCAGAAGGCCGGCGCCACTGCCGTGGCCTTCTCACCCGACGGTAAGATGCTGGTGAGCGGCGCGGGCGACGCCAAAATCCGCGTCTGGGATGCGGCCAGCGGCAGCGCCATCGCTACCTGCGCCGGCCTGATCGGCACCGTCCGCGACCTGGCTTTCTCCCCCGACAGCAAGACCCTGGCTTCGGCCAGCGCGGATCACGCCTTTGCTTTGTGGAATCCCGCCACCGGCGCGCGTCTCGGGCCCGGACGTACTCCGGCGGAGCAGGCCGCCACCGGCCACGGCAGCGAAGTCAACAGTGTGGCCTGGCGCCCTGACGGCACCATCGTCGCCACCGGGAGCTATGACCAGCGGGTGCTCCTGTGGGCTGTCCAAATACAGTAAGGAGGTGACCTATAGTTCACACTGTTTTCTTGCGAACCCGATATGCTAACCAACCGTTCATAGGAGGAAACTTCGCATGCTACGCAAATCCAAGGCCGGATTGGCGCTGCTGCTGGTGCTGACGGTGCTACTGACCGCCTGTGGCGAGTCCCCCGCGACCAGCACCTCCGTTCCGGCACCCGCCGCAGCGGCCACCGACACCACCGCACCCGCTGCGGCGGCCACCAACACCACCGCGCCCGCTGCGGCGGCCACCGACACCGCCGCCCCTGCCGGCGGCGGCGAAGCCACGGCCACTGCCACTATTGAGATCCCCACCGTGGGGCCGACCCCCGTGGTGCCGGCCGGCGTCACCACGATCAAGGTCGTCGACTGGGTGGCCGAGAATACCTCGTCCTGGGCCAACCGCTGGTACAAGCCGTTTGAAGAAGCCAACCCCGACATCAAGATTGTTCACGAGCAGATCACCGGTAACTATATCGAAACCGTCCTCACCCGCCTGACCGGCAGCAACGACATCGACCTGATCTGGGTCGCACCCGACAGCGTGGGCAGCTTCCTGCGCTCCGGCGCGGCGATGGACCTGACGGACAAAATCAAGGCGGAGGGCGATAGCCTCCAACTCGATAAGTTCCCGCAGTGGACCAAAGACGATTACACCACCGTACGCTATCCCGAACTCAAGGTCGGTGCGGGCCAGTACGGGCTGCCGCTGGTCATGTTCGTCTGGGAAATGTGGCACAATGCCGATATGGAGAAGGCCGCCGGTCTCACCACGCCCCAGCGCGGCTGGACCTGGGACGACTTCGTCGCCATGAGCAAGAAGATGACCGACGAGTCGAAGCACCAGTATGGCTACCAGAACCAGAACTGGACGCTACCGCTCTATACCTGGGTTTGGCAGAACGGCGGCGACATCCTCACGCCGGACGCCAAGCAGATGGTCATCGGCCAGCAGCCCGCGGTCGATGCGTTTACCTTCTTGCAAAACGAGCAGGTGAACGACAAGATCTTCGTGCCCATCGATCAGACTACCGGTGCCAACCCGATCGGGTTCGATAGCGGCAATGCGGGCATGATCACGCGCGGTAACTGGAACCTGGACCTGAGCCGCGACTGGAAGTTCAAGTGGGACCTCTCGTATCCGCCGAAGAACAAGGCGGAGGGCACGCTGGGCGAAGAGCTGGGCATCATCATCAACAAGAGCAGCCCTAAGACCGACGCCGCCTGGAAGGTGCTGAAGTGGATCGCCAGCCCGGAGGGCCAGCGCACCCTGGCTGTCAACGACGTGGTGCCCAACACCGCCGTGATGAGTGAAGTCGGCCTGCAAGCGGCGCCCGATAACGTGCGCAACCTGGTCGTCCCGTTGGCGGGCGACGCCATGGTCCACTCGGCCCCGCAATGGTTCCGGCCGAAGTATACCCCCGGCGACCTCCAGGATCGTCTCTCCGTCCTCTGGACCGGCGAGAAGAAGGCTGCCGATTTGCTGCCGGCCCTCGAAAAAGAGTTCAACGACGCGCTTTCGAAGCCGCTGCCCTAGCAGTTCTAGCGTTCTGCGGCGCGGGGCACGCCCCGCGCCGCGGGACCAAAGGAGAGCCTTATGGCAAGAGCAAGAATGGGCCAGATGGAGCGACAGCGCGCCATTCAGGGCTGGCTGTTCGTCTCACCGTTCGTTGTCGGCTTTCTGCTCTTTTTCGCCGGGCCGATGTTGTTCGCGGCGTTCATCAGCCTCAACCGCTGGCCGGTGCTGGGCGATCCCACCTTCATCGGTCTGACCAACTTCACGAACATGTTCGGCGACGATTTGTTCTGGACCTCGCTGCGGATCACGACCATCTATACGATCTTTAGCGTGCCGCTGGGAATGATCGCGGGACTGGCCCTGGCGATGCTGCTCAACACCAAGATCAAGGCATTGGCGCTGTTCCGCACGCTCTACTATGTGCCCGCAGTCATCACCGGCGTTGCCCTGGCCCTGCTCTGGTGGATGATGTTCAACACCGAGTACGGCCTGATCAACAACGCGCTGGCGATCATCGGCATCCCGCGCATCCCCTGGCTCACCCACACCCAGTGGGCCTTGCCCGCGCTGATTATCATGAGCCTGTGGCAGGTCGGTGGCGGCATGGTGATTTACCTGGCCGGGTTGCAGGGCATCCCCAGCGAACTGTACGAGGCGGCGACCGTCGACGGCGCGGGGGGCTGGTCCAAGTTCCGCCACATTACGATCCCGATGCTCTCGCCGGTGTTGCTGTTCAACCTCGTGCTCGGCATCATCGGCTCGTTCCAGAGTTTCACCAACGCCCTGATCATGACCAACGGCGGCCCCAGCCAGTCCACCCTGTTCCTGGTGCTCTATATTTATCGCAACGCCTGGCAGTATAACCAGATGGGCTATGCCGCCGCGTTGTCCTGGGCGCTGTTTGCCGTGATCCTGGTCGTGGTCGTCGTCGTCTTCCGTGTCACCTCGGCTCGTGTCTACTACGCGGGCGGCGCGCGCGGAGGCGGATTGTAGAAAGGAGCTGCCATGGCTAGCAGCGAAATCAGCAGGCCAGCCGGCGGCGGGCCGTTGCCGGACGACGAATTGAGAAAGGCACGCGTGGCAAGCACAACCTCGGGCGTCACATCCAACACCAGGGTGATCTATCTTGTGCAGCGCATTCTAATCTACGTGCTGCTGATCGCAGGCCTGGGCATCGTGCTCTTCCCGCTGGTGTGGATGCTTTCCGCATCCATCAAGCCGAAGAGCGAGATCTTCGCCTTCCCCCCTGTCTGGATACCTTCGACGCCGCTGTTCTCCAACTACCCGCGCGGGTTGGAAACGATGAAGTTCCCGCAGGCGCTTACCAACACCCTGCTGATCGCCATTCCCTCGATGATCGGCCAGGTGGTGTCTTGCGCGCTGGTCGGCTATGGTCTGGCGCGCTTCCGCTTCCCCGGTCGCGACGCGCTCTTTATCCTGGTGCTGGCGACCATGATGCTGCCTAGCCAGGTGACGCTGATCCCGACCTATATCCTCTTCAGCCGCCTGGGCATGGTCGATACCTTCTGGCCCTTCTGGTTGCCGGCCTGGACCGCCACCTCCGGCTTCAACATCTTTCTGTTCCGCCAGTTCTTTCTGTCGATTGCGCCGGAGTTGGAAGATGCGGCGCGCATCGATGGCGCGGGCGTGTTCGACATCTTCCTGCGCATCTTCCTGCCGCTGTCGAAGCCGGTGCTCGCCACGGTGGCGTTGTTTGCCTTCCTGTATTACTGGAACGACTTTTTCGGCCCGCTGATTTACCTGCCTTCCACGTCGCATAAGACGTTGCAGCTCATGTTGATGAACTTCCAGCAGTTCTATACGACCGACTGGGGACCGATGATGGCGGCGATGGTGGTCATCACCATCCCACCGCTGCTGATCTTCTTCTTCGCGCAACGCCTGTTCATCCAGGGTGTCGTCTTCACAGGGATTAAGGAATGAGTACGACCGCTGCTATCAGTATCGAGGACCTAACCAAGCGCTATGCCGCGCGGACGGCGGTGGACGGCGTGAGCCTGGAGGTCGCGCCGGGGGAGATCGTCGGTTTCCTGGGGCCGAACGGCGCGGGCAAGACGACGACCATCCTCATGCTTCTGGGCATCGTGCCGCCGACCAGCGGCACAGTGCGCGTGCTGGGCGAGGAGATGCACGAGCGCGCACTGCGGCTGAAGACGCGCATCGGCGTTGTCTCCGAGCACCAATCCGTCTACGGCGAGATGACGGCCCAGCAGTACCTGGCCTTCTTCGCCGATATGTACGGCGTGCCGGATGACGATGCGCGCATCGCCGAGTTGCTGGAAGCGTTGGACCTGACCGCGCGGCGGCACAGCCGCATCAAGGAGTTCAGCCGCGGCATGCAACAGAAGCTGGCCGTCGCCCGCGCGCTGCTGCACTCGCCCGACCTGCTGGTCATGGACGAGCCGGCCTCCGGTCTGGACCCCTCCGGCATCCGCCAAGTGCGTGAGTTGATCAACGAGCAGAAGCGGGCGGGCAAAACCGTCTTCCTGTCATCACACATTCTCTCGGAGATCGAGCAAACGGCGGACCGTGTGGCGATCATAGCGCGTGGGCGCATGGTGGCACAGGGCACGGTGGCCGAGATCCGCGGCAAACTGGAGCCGGGCGGCCGCTATGTGCTGGAATATGAGGGGAACGAGCAAGCCATCCGCCGGGCGCTGGGCCAACTGCCGTTTGTGCGCGCCATGCACGCCGAGGGCGGCAAGCTGCTGCTGCGGCTCCAGCCGGGGCGTGATGCCCGCGCCGAGATCAGTCGCGCGGTCACGGCGGCCGGCGGCACGGTGCTCGGCATCAACAAGCTACAGATGAGCCTGGAAGAGGCGTTCCTGACCGTGACCGACGAGAAAGTCAAGAGTCTGGCGGCGGCCAGATGAGCAAGGGAGGAACCTCCGGGATGGACATGACGCTCAGGGCCCGGTTTCGTGGCCGAGTCGGGAGCCGGGAACAGGCCGCAGACAGCGCGGACCTGCGCTTGCGCCTGGTGTCGGGGCTGCGCCTGGCCCGGCGCGAGCTCCTGGCGGCGCTGCACGGCCCCGGCCTCTACCTGATGGCGACACTGGGCTGCCTGGTCGCCGCGGTGTTTGTGAAGAGCTATCTCGACTATGTGAGCGACAACGGGACGCTGGTGCTGGCGGCCCCGCTCAAGGCGCCGTTGTTGTTCGCGGTCGTCGCGCCGACCGCCAAACAAGGCCGTGCCGCCGCCGCGGGGCTGGCGGGAGAGCGCGAGCGCGGCACCCTGGAGGTTCTGTTCTACGGTCCGGTCGACAGCGTGACCTACGTCGGCGCCAAGATGGCCGGCCATCTCGCCACCTACGTGCTGACGGTCGGCGCGCTGGCGGTCTTCCTGGGCCTGGCTTCGCTGCTGACCGGCATGCCCCTGGATGGGGGCACGCTGCTGCTCCTGGCCGCCTCCGTGCTGCCGGCGGCGGCGATGGTCGCGCTCGGCCTGCTCCTGGCC
>JAICKM010000830.1 GCA_025927935.1 Chloroflexia bacterium
AGAACGACTATCCCTGGATGGGCGTGATGTGTGTCTGGAACCTCAACTTCAGCACCTTGCCCTGGTTGCCCAACACCGACGAGAAGGTGCCGTGGAGCGTCCTGAACCGGGACTTCAGCCCGCGCCCCGCGTACACGGCGTTGCAGCAGATGCCGAAGTAAGGCATTCCGCCGGAATTCGCGTAGCGACAATAAAACCGGGGCAGCGAGCCTGGCTCGCTGCCCCGGTTCTTTTTGGCCGCCTGGCCGAACGAGGTTGGCCCGGATTCTGCCAAAACGGCGCTAGACCGGCGGCACTGCTCCCCGCCTCCAGCGCGGATGACTATGGTCCGTCGCATCGAGCGACGACTATGGTATAATAGGGGGATCGACCGGACCCCAATAGTGATACAGGGGCGCCGTAGTCTGCCGTTGAGTTGTCGATCCACCGGGCGGCACGCAAGCTGGAACCAGGAGACATCAACGCCGATGGCCCAACACCCGCATAAACCCGAACTCGACGAAAACCTGGATTGCGAAGCGTTCATCGTGGACGCCGTGCGCACACCGATTGGCCGCTATAACGGTGCGCTGAAGGATGTGCGCCCGGACGACCTGGCCGCCTGCGCGATCCAGGCGCTGATGAACCGCACGGGCATGAACCCCAACATGGTCTGCGATGTGGTCCTGGGCTGCGCGAACCAGGCCGGCGAGGATAACCGCAACGTGGCGCGCATGGCCGCCTTGCTGGCCGGCCTGCCGATCACGGTGGGCGGGGTCACGGTCAACCGCCTCTGCGGCTCGGGGCTGGATGCGATCAACTACGCGGCGGCCAACATCCGCGGCAACGGGGGCACGGCCTACGTGGCCGGGGGCGTCGAGAGCATGACTCGCGCGCCCTACGTCATGGCGAAGCCGGGCGAGGGCTTTGAGCGCGGCAACCGCCAGATGTACGACACCACGCTCGGCTGGCGCTTCACCAACCCGCGCCTGGCCGATATGTACTACCCCTACAGCATGGGCGAAACCGCCGAAAACGTGGCCGAGAAGTGGCACGTCAGCCGGGAGGACCAGGATCGCTTCGCCTACGAGAGCCAGATGAAGGCCAAGGACGCCATCGAAGGCAACTGTTTCCGCGACGAGATCACGCCCGTGCCGATCCCGCAGAAGAAGGGCGAGCCGGTACAGTTCACCACCGACGAGTTCCCGCGCTTCGACACGAGCATGGAGAAACTGGCGAAGCTGCGCCCGGTGTTCCGCGAGGGCGGCACGGTGACGGCGGGTAACGCCAGCGGCATCAACGACGGCGCCGCCGCGGTGCTGGTCATGGCCGGGCGCACCCTGACCGAGTTGGAGTATAAGCCGCTGGCGCGCATCCTCTCCTGGGCCGTGGCCGGGGTGGACCCGGCCTACATGGGCGCCGGCCCGATCCCGGCCACGCGCAAGGCGCTCAAGCTGGCGGGCCTGGAGATCGAGGATCTCGACCTGATCGAGCTGAACGAAGCCTTCGCCTCCCAGTCGCTGGTCTGCATCCGCGAACTGGGCCTGGACCCGGCCAGGGTCAACGTGAACGGCGGCGCGATTGCCCTGGGCCACCCGCTGGGCTGTTCCGGCGCGCGCCTGCTGACCACGCTAGTCCACGAAATGGTGCGCCGCGAGGTGCGCTACGGCCTGGCGACGATGTGCATCGGCGTGGGCCAGGGCATCGCCACCATCATCGAGCGCGTCCCGTAAGCAGCATACGATTGCTATTAGTCGCCTACGGTAATTTCGCGGTGTAGGGGCCGGTTTCAAACCGGCCTGCTGCCCCTCAGAATCCCGGTCGGGAACTACTGCCCGATCAGCACACAAAGGAGTGTCACGCATGACCCAAACTGAAACGCCGGCAGCGCAGCCGGCCGCGCTGGAGCGCACAAACTGGAAGTTATTCATCAACGGCGAGCAGGTGGACGCGGCGCGCGGCGCCACCTTCGAGACCTATAACCCGGCCACCAATGGGGTGCTGGCGCAGGTGGCCCAGGCGGGCAAGGAAGATGTGGACCGCGCGGTGGCGGCGGCGCGCGCCGCGTTCGAGGGCGGCAAGTGGCCGCGCACCTCGGCGGCGCGGCGGGGCAATCTGCTGAACAAAGTCGCCGAGATCATGCGCAAGCGCAGCGACGAAATCGCCCGGCTGGAAGTGATGAACAACGGCAAGGCGATCAGCCAGGCCAAAGCCGAACTGACCCAGGCGATTGAGGACTTCGAGTTCTACGCCGGGGCGGCCACCAAGATCATGGGCCAAACCATCCCGGTGCCGGGCACCTTCTTCAACTACACGGTGCGCGAACCCATCGGCGTGTGCGCCCAGATCGTGCCCTGGAACTACCCGATCATGATGGCGGCCTGGAAGCTGGCCCCCGCGCTAGCCGCGGGCAATACGGTGATCCTCAAGCCTGCCAGCGCCACCCCGCTGACCGCGCTGCTGCTGGGCGAGATCTGCGCCGAGGCCGGGCTGCCGCCGGGCGTGGTCAACGTGCTGCCGGGGCCAGGCGCCGAGATCGGCGCTTACCTGGCCGAGCACCCCGGCGTCGATAAGATTGCCTTCACCGGCGAGACAACCACGGGCCGCGACATTATGCGCCGGGCTGCCGCCACACTCAAGCGCGTGACGCTGGAACTGGGCGGCAAGTCGCCCAATATCGTCTTCGAGGATGCCGACCTGGAGAGCGCGGTCAACGGCTCGC
This sequence comes from Chloroflexia bacterium, assembly GCA_025927935.1. The sequence goes on from JAICKM010000830.1 coordinate 2,702, forward strand.
TGTTCGCCATCTACTACAGCGCCGGGCAATCGTGCGAAGCGCGCTCGCGCCTGTTCATCCACGAGAGCCTCTATGACCGCTTTGTCGAGATGTTTGTCGCCAAGGCGGCCCGGCCGAAAGTCGGCAACCCGCTGGACGAGACGACGCAGATCGGCTCGCTCATCTCGCACAAGCAGTGGGACACCGTGCATAGTTATGTCGAGCTGGGTAAGCGCGAAGGCGCCGAGGTGCTGGTCGGCGGAGGCCGCCCGCAGGGCGACGGCCT
>JAICKM010000837.1 GCA_025927935.1 Chloroflexia bacterium
GCGTAATGGGCACCTCCACGGCGTCACCGGGCGCAAGCTCCAGCGTCGTCTGCGGCAGTTGGAGGTCGATGCGGATCGACATGGTCCAGATATCTCCTACAGCTAAGGTTGGTGGCCCCATGGGCCGGTACCGCAATTAAGGCGTGGCGTTCTCCACAGCGGGTGTCGGGCCGCCGGTCACGTTGACCGTGACCAGGTTCACCGCCGGCCCCAGGGCGTTTTCGGCGGTTAGTAAGTAGTCCGTCGTGACGGTGGGCCGCACCTTCTGGGTGCCGTCCGGCCCGGTCACGGGTTGGCCGTTGAGAGTCAGTTTGGCGGCGCCCAGCGTGCGCCAGGAGAGCGTCACTTCCGTGCCCGCGGGCACCGTCGCCTTGTCGGCGGTGAAGCTGACGATCTGCGGCGGGCGCACCAGCAGCAGGCCGGTGCTCTGGCTCACGCTGCCGTTGGCGTTGGTGGCGACCAGAGTCAGCGCCTGGTCGGTGGAGGTGACGACGGGCCGGGAGCCGGTCAGGGCCACCGGATCGTTGTTGAGCGTCACCTTCTCGGCGTTGCTGACTACCCAGGTGACGCGGGCGCCCTGCTGGGTGCCGGGCGCGCCCTCGATGGTCAACTTCAGGATCGTGGGCAGGCCAACGGGCGTGAGCGCGGCGGCGGCCTGCGCCGTCAGCGCGGCGTTCGCCGCGACCGTTTGTTGCGCGGCGGCGAGCGCCGTCTGCGTGGCCGCTGCCTCCGCTGTTTGCTGGGCCGCGAGCGCCAGCGCCGTCTGCGTGGCGGCGGCGGCAGCCGTCTGGCTGGCCGCGGCATTGGCGGTCTGCGTGGCGGCGGCAGCGGCGGCGGTCTGGCTGGCCGAGACGGCGATGGCGGTCAGCGTGGCGTTAATATCGGGCAACACCGGCGTCGGGGCGGCGGGGGCGGCGACGGCGGGCCGCAGCAGCAGGAAGAGGATCAGCCCCAGCATCAGCAAGGGAATGGCGAGCAGCATGACGCGGCGCAGAGCCAGCGGCAGCATCGCCCAGGGCAACAGGTACGGCGCATACGCAAGTTCGCCGTTGACCTTCTGCGCCTCGCGCTCCTCCCACTCGACGCCCGGCGGCGTCACCATGATCTCGAAGCCCAGCGGCGTCTCCGGCCCCACCCAGATGCGCCGGCGCGGCGCCACCGTGACCGGGATCTGCACGGTGGTCGCCGGGGGCAGGGTCAATTCGAGCCGCCCCTGGTCCACGCCCGCAACCGGCGCGGTCCACTCGGTCAGCACGTCCGTGCCGAGGGGCGTGATCGTGCCCACCGGCTGGGCCACGGACACGTTCGGGTCAGCGGCCACGGCGGGATCGGCCCCGGCGCTCAGCGGCGTGGTGGGCGCCCCGGCGGGCAGCGCATCGGCGGGGCCAAAGCTGAAGACCAGGCGGGCGTCGGGGTCCGTGGGGCGCACGACGACGGGCCGCTCCACGTTGCCGTTGTTGGTCAGGCGCAGTTGGAACGTGCCCTGGCGGGCCACGATGCGCTGCGGCTCCAGGCCCACCGCTAACTCGCTGACCGCCGCGATATGCAGCGTAATGGTCAGCTCCATGCGCTCGTCGGGCTGATCACGCGAGGCGACGACAAGCTGGAACGGGTAATCGCCGGCCAGTGTGGTACCGCCGGCCGGCGGGTGGATCTCCAGCATGACCAGGGCCTGCGTCTGCGGGAACAGCGAGACCTGGCCCGGCGTGAGGGTATACCAGTCAGGACCCAGCGCCGGGATCGCCAGGGTGAAGGCGTCGACCACGTCGCCCTGGTTCGTCACCATGCAGGTTATGAGGGCGCGTTCGCCCACGGCCAGCGTGAGGTCGTTATTATCGAGTGTGAGGCCAATGCGGCCGGCCATGCGTTATCTCCTCGGTCCAGTACGCTGGGCGCGGCGCACTTCGGCCCGGCGGGCCAGCGCGTATGCCAGCAGATTCTCGGCAAACTCGACGGCGTTGCGGATGTCGGTGCGGTCGAGCGCCTTCTCCGGCGTGCCGCCGTTCCAGGCACAGCAATAATCGACGCCGCTCAGGATCAGGCCGTTGGCCTCGTAGATCTGCCCGGCGCCCGCGCCCGGCGGCGGGGCGGAGAAGACATGGCGCGCGGTCAGCAGCGGATGGTTGCGCGCCACCGGCTGCGGCTGGCGGCCCACCGCCTGGGCGATGGCGACCACGGCGCGTTGCGCCTCGCCGCCAATGGCGACGCAATGCTCGGCCAGCAACACGCCGCCGCCGTCGAGGAAGGTCGTCAACTGGCGGCGTTCGGCCTCGCTGGGCGCGGCCTGGGTATGCACGGGCATGATCAGCAGATCGCAGTCGATGGGGTCGTCGCCATGCGGCTGGTCGCGGCGGCGCAACCGCCAGTCGATATGGCCGCTCAACTCGCCCAGCAGCCGGGTCGGCCCGGCCAGGTGGGGCAACAGCTTCTCCGTGGCTTCGCCCGGCTTCCAGACGCCCACCGTGGCCCGCGGGCCGGGCCGGATGCCGGCCTGCTCGCGGAAGCGGGTATCGATCTCGTCGGGCTTGGGCGCTGTCACATCGGCGGCGTCGCGCACCGGCTTGCGCCCGGCGGATAGTTGCACGCGGGCGAGCTCCACATGGGGCTGGTCAGGCAGGCGGTCGCGCTCGTAGATGGCGTAGGCTTCGAGCAGGCGGCTGGGCCGCTCCTTGCCGTCTTCCACCGAGAGCGCGGGCTGCGTCGGGATCTCGCGGAACATCAGCACCAGGAAGACGGTGCCCGGCTCCTGGGTGTTGATCTGGTAGCGGAAGGGCTGGGCCACGATAATCAGCCGGCCCTCCGGGTCCACCGCCACGCCGGGGCGAATCCAGACCGAGCGGTCCGCCGGATCGGCGGCGTCGACGTCCAGGCCCGCGACGATGCCCCAGCCGTGCAGCGCCAGCGCGTGGGCCGCTTCGGCCTGGCGATGGTAGTCGTGCGAGTCGCGCC
>JAICKM010000065.1 GCA_025927935.1 Chloroflexia bacterium
GAGCACGGACGGCGGACCACTGGTGCTGGTCATCGGCGACCTCTCCTTCTACCACGATATGAACGGGCTGCTGGCGGCCAAGCTGCACCGGCTGAACGCCACGATTGTGCTGCTCAACAACGACGGCGGCGGCATCTTCTCGTTCCTGCCGCAGGCCACGGAAGCCGATCACTTCGAGCAGCTATTCGGCACGCCGACCGGGCTGGACTTCCAACCGGCCGTGGAGATGTACGGCGGGCGCTTCGTGCGCCCGGCCACGTGGGACGCCTTCCGCGCCGCCGTGCGCCAGGGGATGGGCGGCGACGGCCTGACAGTGGTGGAGGTGCGCACCGACCGCGCGCAGAACGTAGCCGCGCACCGCGCCATCTGGCCCGCAGTCAGCACGGCGATCAAGGGCGGCGAGGGCTAAGGCGATGAGCCGCTTGACGATCAACGATATGCAATATTATGTCGAGTGCCGGGGCGCAGGCGCGCCCCTCTTGCTGCTGCACGGCTTCACCGGCAGCAGCGCGACCTGGGCGCCGCACGTCGCGGCCTGGCCCGCGAGCAGCCTCGCCGTCGATCAGCCGGGACACGGGCAGACCGATGCGCCCGCCAATCCGGCCCGCTATCGCATGGACGCGACTGTGGCCGATCTGGTCGCCCTGCTCGATCAGTTGGGCGTGGAGCGAGCGCATGTCCTCGGCTACTCGATGGGCGGCCGGGTGGCGCTGCATCTCGCCGCCGCGCACCCGGAACGGGTGGCGATGCTGATCCTGGAGAGCGCGTCGCCGGGCCTCGCCACCCAGGCCGAACGCGACGCCCGCGTTGCCGCCGATACGGCGCTGGCGGCGAGCATCGAGCGCGACGGCATCGCGGCGTTCGTGGACCGCTGGGAAGCGCTGCCGCTGTGGGCCAGCCAGGCCCGGCTACCGGACGAGGTACGCGCCGGCCTGCGCGCCCAGCGGCTGAACAATCGCGCCGTGGGGCTGGCGAACAGCCTGCGCGGGCTGGGAACCGGCGCGCAGGCGCCCCTGCATGACCGGCTGGCGGATCTGCCCATGCCCGCCCTGGTCATCGCCGGGCGGCTGGACGCCAAGTTCGCGGCCATCGCCCGTGCCATGGCCGCCGCGCTGCCGCAAGGCCGCCTCGCCCTGGTGCCGGAGGCCGGGCACGCCGTGCATCTGGAGCAACCGGCGCCCTTTGATCGCCTGGTTGCCGGGTTTTTGGAAGAACACGCGCTTTTAGCCGCGTCTAGTCGAAACGCAAGCGAAAGGGAACTAGCACCATGTCGTTAAAGTGGGAACAGCAACACGACTATACTGATATTATCTATGAATATGCCGAGGGCATCGGCAAGATCACGATCAACCGGCCCGAAGTGCGTAACGCCTTCCGCCCGGAGACGCTGTTCGAGCTGGAAGATGCCTTCCGCCGGGCGCGCGACGACCAGCGCATCGGCGTGGTCATCCTGACCGGCGCGGGCGACCTGGCCTTCTGCTCCGGTGGCGACCAGCGCGTGCGCGGCCACGGTGGCTATGTCGGGGCGGACGGCGTGCCGCGGCTCAACGTGCTCGACCTGCAACGGCAGATCAAGTATCTGCCCAAGCCGGTGATCGCCATGGTGGCGGGCTACGCCATCGGCGGCGGCCACGTGCTGCACCTGGTGTGTGACCTGACCATTGCGGCGGACAACGCCCGCTTCGGCCAGACGGGGCCGCGGGTGGGCAGCTTCGACGCCGGGTACGGCGCGGGCTACCTGGCGCGCGTGGTGGGCCACAAGAAGGCGCGCGAGATCTGGTATCTGTGCCGCCAGTATACGGCCCAGGAAGCGCTGGATATGGGGCTGGTCAACACGGTGGTGCCGCTCGCCGAACTGGAAGACGAGACGGTCAAGTGGTGCAAGGAGATCCTCGCCAAGAGTCCGACGGCCATCCGCCTGCTGAAAGCGGCCTTCAACGCGGATACCGACGGCCTGGCCGGCATCCAGAACCTGGCCGGCGACGCCACCCTGCTCTACTACCTGGGCGATGAGGCCAAGGAAGGCCGCAACGCCTACGTCGAGAAGCGCGCGCCCGATTTCTCGCGCTTCCCAAGGCTGCCGTAAAGCCGTCAGCCGCCAGCTATCAGGAGACGGGAGACGAATTTTGATGCCTAGAATCGTCCTGATAGCTGACGGCTGATAGCTGATAGCTGACGGCTAACCACTCGTAGGTACACAATGACGACGACACAGACACAAGTTCCGATGAGCCGTGCGCGGGCCTGGATGCTCGCGGCACGGCCCCCCACCTTGCCCGCGGCCATCGTGCCGGTGCTGGTGGGCGCGGCCATTGCCGTGGCGCAGGGGCAGTTCCGGTTCGGCCCGTTCCTGGGCGCGCTGCTGGCCTCCCTGCTGATCCAGGTGGGCACCAACTTCGCCAACGATCTGTTCGACTTCCAGAAGGGCGCCGACACGCACGAGCGCCTGGGGCCGCAGCGGGTCACGCAGAGCGGGCTGATCCCGCCCGACGCCGTAAAGCGGGCAATGATCCTGACCTTCACCGCCGCCGCCGTGATCGGCCTCTACCTGATCGCGGTGGGCGGGCTACCCATCCTGATCATCGGAGTGCTGTCGATCATCAGCGCGGTGGCGTATACCGGCGGGCCGTGGCCGCTGGGCTATCATGGCCTAGGCGAGGTGTTCGTCTTCCTGTTCTTCGGCCTGGTCGCCGTGACGGGCACCTACTACTTGCAGACGGGCACGGTCACGTCGCTGGCCCTGTGGGCCTCCGTGCCGGTGGGCCTGCTCTGCACGGCGATCCTGGTGGTCAACAACGTGCGCGACATCGACACCGACCGGCGCGCGGGCAAGCGGACGCTGGCCGTGCGCATCGGTCGCCCGGCCACGCGGGCGCTGTACACGGCTTGCCTGGGCGTGTCCTACCTGATCACGCTGGGCCTCTGGCTGGTCGGACCGCTGACACCGCTGGCGCTGCTGCCCTGGCTCACGTTGCCGCTGGCCGTGCCGATGATTCGCACCGTCTGGACGCAGACCGCCGGGCCGCCGCTGAACGGCGTGCTCAAGGGCACCGGGCGACTCCATCTGCTGTTCGGGCTGTTGTTTGCGATCAGTTTGCTGAAGTTCTAATGGGCGGCAGGCCGGTTTGAAACCGGCCCCTACAGCGCGCAATTACCGTGGCCGGTGACTAGGGTTGGGAACAGATTACGATGGACGATTTTATTGTATCAAGCTCCGAATGGGTGACGATGGGCCGGGTGGCCTCGCTGTTGAGCATCCGGCCCGGCGCACCCGCACGTGCCCAGGTGATGCCCGACTGGCTGGAGCGGCAGGCGGCCGCAGCCGGCCAGGCTCCGGCGATCATCGCTCCCGGCATCCGCTGGACCTTCGCGGAACTGGACGCCGCGGCGACCCGGCGCGCCGGGCAGCTATGCACGCTCGGCGTGGAGCCGGGCGACCATGTGGCGCTGCTGATGGGCAACATCGCCGAATTCGCCGTGCTGGTCCATGCTTGCACTAAGCTGGACGCCGTGCTGGTGCCGCTGAACATCCGCCTGACGCCCGCCGAGTTGAGCTGGCAACTGGCCGACTCCGGCGCCCGGCTGCTGATCCACGACGGCGCACGGACGGCGGAGGCAATGGCTGCCAGCAGGGATCTGCCCGGTCTGTGGCGCTACGGAGTCAGAGCGGGATTAGGGGAAAACACCCCGGCGCTCGACGCCGTAACCGCGACGCGGATGGATCGCCACGAGGGGATCGATCTGGACCGCGTGCAGAGCATCATCTATACATCGGGCACGACCGGGCGGCCCAAGGGCGCCCTGCTGACCTACGGCAACCACTGGTGGAGCGCCATCGGCTCGGCGCTGAACCTGGGCACGCACACCAGCGACCGCTGGCTGGCCTGCCTGCCGCTGTTCCATGTCGGCGGCCAGGCCATCCTGCTGCGCAGCGCGATCTACGGCGTCCCGGCCATCATCCATGAGCAATTCGATCCGGCGGCGGTGAATCGCGCCATCGACGAGGAAGGCGTGACGATCATCTCGGTAGTGGCGGCGATGCTGACCCGCATGCTGGATGAGCGCGGTGACACGTCTTACCCGCTCACCCTGCGCACCGTGCTGCTGGGCGGCGGCCCGGCGCCCCGCCCGCTGCTGGAAGCCTGCGCGGCGCGCGGCGTGCCGGTGGTGCAAACCTACGGGCTGACCGAGGCGGCTTCGCAGGTGGCGACGCTGGCCCCCGGCGACGCGCTGCGTAAACTCGGCTCGGCGGGCAAGCCGCTGCTGCCCACGCAACTACGCGTGGTGGGACCGGACGGCGACCGGGCGCCCGGCGAGGTGGGCGAGATCGTCGTGCGCGGGCCGACGGTCACACCCGGCTACCTGGGCCGCCCCGACGCTACGGCGCGCGCCCTGCGCGGCGGCTGGCTCTACACCGGCGACCTGGGCTACCTGGATGCCGAAGGCTATCTCTACGTGGTGGATCGCCGCGACGATCTGATCATCTCCGGCGGCGAGAACATCTACCCGGCAGAAGTCGAAGCGGTGTTGCTGGCCCACCCCGCCGTGATGGAAGCCGGCGTGATCGGCGTGGCCGACCAGCGCTGGGGGCAGGTGGTCTGCGCTTTCGTGCGCCTGCGCCCGGATAGCCGGCCCGCCGCCGAAGAATTGATCGCTTTCTGCCGGGCGCGGCTGGCGCGCTACAAAGTGCCCGCCACGATCCGGTTTGTCGAGACTCTGCCGCGCAATGCCGCGGGCAAACTGTTACGCCGGGCGCTACGGCCCGACCCTACCGAGGAGATACAGCCATGATCATTGTGATGAAGGCGACGGCCGGCGCCCGCGATGTCGCGGCTGTTGCGGAGCGGATGCGCGGCCTGGGCTTCGCGCCCGAAGTGGGCGAAGCCGCCGAGCGGGTGATCGTCAGCGTGGCGGGCGGCGAGGTCGCGCCGGAGGCCGAGTTGTTCAGCGCCATGCCCGGCGTGGACAAGATCGTCGCGTTGCAGCCCGCCTATCGCCTGGTGGGCCGGGCCGCGCACCCGCACGATACGGTCATCCGCGTGGGCGGTGCGCTGATCGGCGGGCGCGACCTGGCCTTTATGGCCGGGCCGTGTTCGGTCGAGAACCGCGCGCAGACGCTGGAGGTGGCCGATTACCTGGCCGCGCTGGGCGTCAAGATCCTGCGCGGCGGGGCCTTCAAGCCGCGCAGCTCGCCCTACAGCTTTCAGGGTCTGCACGAGACCGGGTTGGAGATCCTGGCCGAAGTGCGCGAACGGACGGGCATGGCGATCATCACCGAGGTCCTGTCGCCGCGGGATGTGCCTCTGGTGGCCGAGCACGCCGACATCTTGCAAATCGGCACGCGTAACATGCAGAACTTCGCCCTGCTGGAAGCGGCGGGCCGCCAGCCGCGCCCGGTGCTGCTCAAACGCGGCATGAGCGCGACCATCGAGGAATGGCTGCTGGCCGCCGAGTACATCGTGAGCCAGGGCAACAGCCAGGTGATGCTCTGCGAACGCGGCATCCGCAGCTTCGACAAGAGCACGCGCGCCGTCTTCGACGTGGGCGCCATCCCGCTGCTCAAAAAGTTGACCCACCTGCCGGTGATCGCCGATCCCAGCCACGCCACCGGGCGCTGGGATCTGGTCGAGCCGGTCGCCAAGGCCGCCGTGGCGGCGGGCGCCGATGGGCTGATTGTCGAGGTCCACGCCCACCCCGATCAGGCGCTGTCGGACGGCGCGCAATCGCTACGCCCCGCCCGCGCCGCCGATCTGCTGGCAAGCCTGCGCCGCCTCACCGCCGCCCTCGACCGCGGCCTCGACCTGGCGCCCGCCGTCCTCGCAGCATAGCGAGTGCTGCGTGCTGAGTGCTGAGAGACATTAGCTATTGACCCGATCTGGGCTGATGATAACAAGGACGGGTAGGGTCAGGATTGCAACGGGCGGGTGCCGGCGCGGCGGTTGATCAGGCGGAGGTTGATTTCGCTGAGGATCAGGCGGGCGTTGTTGTTCACGGTTTGCGCCATGCGGATGGCGTCGGCGGCGCGTTCGGGGTTCTGGGCCAGTTCTTGCTGGATCAGGCGCGTGATTCCCTGCTGGGATAGCCCGGCCAGCTTGATAAAGCCGTCGGCGGAGGCTCCGTCGCGAATGCGGTCAGCGGTAACACGCTCCAGGTAGGAGCGTAGCGGGGCGATATCGCCCACGGCAAAGCTCTGGGCCAGCACCTGGTAGAGAGCGACGAACAGCGGTTGCACCACTTCAGGGTCCATGGCCCGGTACATCGGCATGGTGCGCCGGGCTTCCGCCGCCATCTCCTGCGCCAGTTCATCCAGATGGGCCAGCACCAGTTGGGACAACCAGGTGCCGATGGGTGTTTCCATGCGTGCGCGACTCCAGGCTAAAACGAGGTTGACTGCGCTCATTATGGCATAACAGGACTAGCCTTGTCAATGGACCGTATCCTCCGCCTTGACAAAGCATTCCATAATAAGGACAATAAGACGCCGGCCCGCGATGCCGTTGCTCCTCCGCGGGTGCCGCCGCGTGCTACCTGAGCAGACTATTTAGGAGGGAATTTCTTCATGGGCAAACTGAAGTATGTTTCGCTACTTGTGCTGTTAAGCATGCTGTTGGGCGTGCTGGCCGCCTGCGGGGGCGACAACCCGACGAACACGCCGGTACCGGCGCCGCCAACCAACACCACCGCGCCCGCCGCCGTCGCGACCAACACCACCGCACCCGCCGCCGCGACCAACACCACCGCGCCCGCCGCTGCCGCGACCGACACCACCGCGCCGGCCGCCGTCGCTACGGACACGCCTGCCGCGGGCAATAGCGGCACCGGCAGCGGCAGCGAAGCCTCCACCGCCGAGATGGACTTGATCACCCAGGCGTTCACCGCGACCCAGGAGCTGAAGAGCTATCACTACACGCTCAAGGCCAGTGGCGATGTCTTCACCCAGACGATTGACCTGGAAGGCGACTATGTGGCCCCGGACCAGGCGTATGCCAAGGGCAGCGCCGGAGGTGAGACCGTCGAGCAACTGGCGACGGGCGGCAAACTCTATCGCAAGGACGCCACCGGCAAGTGGGTTGAGACGCCCGAATCGGCGGCATCCGCGGGTAATCCCGCGGAGAGCGTCGTACAGGAAGCCAATGTGCTCGCCAGCGTGAGCACCTTCACCGCCGCCGGCACCAGCTATCGCAACGTGGGCACGGAAACGATTGACGGCGTCAGCACCACCCACTTCGTGGGCAGCATCGACGCCAGCAAGATGTCGGGCGCAGAAAGCCTGGGCGTGCTCGGCAGCGTGCCGCCGCTTGGCGACATCTCGGTCTGGATCGATCCGCAGACCAAGTATGTACACAAGCTGGACATGAACGTCGATCTGGGTACGTTCATGCAGACGATGGCCGGTGTGGTCGAAGCCTTGCAGGGCACCGCGACGCCGGGCGGCCCGACCGCTACCGCCGTTCCGTCGCTGAAGTTCGTCATCAATATGACGGTCAGCAAGCAGAACGATCCGTCGATCACCATCCCAACGCCGTAACAGGCGCGTGCGGTAACACCAGCGGGGCCGGTCTTGCGACCGGCCCCGTTTCCATGCCTGCGATCGGCCGTCACCGCTAATTGACAGTCGCGTTATTCTAGGGTACCCTTGCAGCAGGGCAGCCGGTGTTATGCAAGAGCCATGTCACGCGGTGCACAACGTCCCTGCCCTAGCGATTGGCATCCTGGGCCTCGTATCCGATCTCGCCCTGGCCGCGTGTCTACGGGGCTGCGCCGGCCAGGAGGCGCTTCGCAGGAGGACACATGGCCGAAATCACCGCCGAATATCGCCGGTTGGAGGCGCACGCGCGCCGCGAAGCTGATTGGCGCCGCTGGGGACCCTATCTCAGCGAGCGCGCCTGGGGCACCGTGCGCGAGGATTACAGCGCCGACGGCTCCGCCTGGACCTATTTCCCCCACGATCACGCCCGCAGCAAAGCCTACCGCTGGGGCGAGGACGGCCTGGCCGGTATATCAGACCGCGAGGGCCGGCTCTGCTTCGCCCTGGCCCTTTGGAATGGCCGCGACCCGATCCTCAAAGAGCGCCTGTTTGGGCTGAGCGGGCCGGAAGGCAACCACGGTGAGGATGTCAAGGAGTATTATTACTACCTCGACAACACGCCCACGCACTCCTACATGCAGACGCTTTACAAGTACCCCCAGGCGGCCTACCCCTACGCCGGCTTGGTGGCCGAAAACGGGCGGCGCGGGCGCCGGGCGCCGGAGTATGAACTGATCGACACGGGCGTCTTTGCCGAGCATCGCTACTACGATGTGTTCGTGGAATACGTCAAGGTGACGCCCGAAGACATCTTGATCCAGATCAGCGCCCACAACCGGGGTCCCGGCCAGGAGACGCTGCACCTGCTGCCCACCCTCTGGTTCCGCAACACCTGGTCCTGGGGCAGCGATCCGGCCCGGCCCACCCTGCGCCGCATGGGCGCGCAGCGCGGCTGGCAAGGACTGGAAGCGGTGCATGCGACGCTGGGCACCTACTGGCTCTACGCCGAGAGCGGGGCTGTGAAGCCGAAATTACTGTTCACCGAGAACGAGACCAATACCGCACGGCTCTACAACCTGCCTAACGCCACGCCGTTCGTCAAGGACAGCTTCCACCGCTATCTCATCGACGGTGAGACGGGCGCGGTGAACCGGGCGCAGACGGGCACCAAGGCGGCGCTGCACTATCAGTTCACACTGGCGGGCGGCGCTTCGACGCGCATCCGCCTACGGCTGACCAACATGGGCCAGGATCGCCCGTTTGGCCGGGAGTTCGACGCCGATTTCGCCACGCGCCAGGCGGAAGCCCACGCCTTCTACGCCGCCGTCCAGGCGCCCGGTTTGCCGGAGGACGCGCGCCGAGTGCAGCGCCAGGCCCTGGCCGGGATGCTGTGGGGCAAGCAACTCTACGATTATGATGTGGACCGCTGGATGAAAGGCGACCCGGCCTACCCGCCGCCGCCCGCACAGCGCGAGAAGGGCCGCAACGCCGACTGGTGCCACCTCACCGCCTTCGATGTGATCTCCATGCCCGACAAGTGGGAGTACCCCTGGTTCGCCACCTGGGACCTGGCTTTCCACACCATCCCGCTGGCCCTCATCGACCCGGACTACGCCAAGCGGCAACTGCTGCTGATGACCCGCGAGTGGTACCAGCATCCCAACGGCGCGCTCCCGGCCTACGAGTGGGCCTTCGGCGATGTGAACCCGCCGGTCCATGCCTGGGCCGCCTGGCGCATCTACCAGATGGAGGCCGCCGAACGGGGCCAGGGCGACCGCCGCTTCCTGGAGAGCATTTTCCATAAGCTGCTGCTCAACTTCACCTGGTGGGTCAACCGCAAGGACGCTGACGACAATAACGTGTTCCAGGGCGGCTTCCTGGGCCTGGACAATATCGGTGTCTTCGACCGCAGCGCCCCCCTGCCCGGCGGCGGCCACCTGGAACAGGCCGACGGCACCAGTTGGATGGCCTCCTATTGCCTGAACATGCTCACTATCGCCCTGGAACTGGCCGGCAAAGATCCCGTCTACCAGGACATCGCCACCAAGTTCTTCGAGCACTTCCTACGCATCGCGGCGGCCATGGCCGACGTGTCGGAGGAGAGTATCGCTCTCTGGGACCCGCAGGACGGCTTTTTCTACGATGCCTTGCATATGCCCAACGGCGACAGCCAGTTATTGCGTGTGCGCTCGCTCGTCGGGTTGCTGCCCTTGTTTGCCGTCAGCCTGATCGAGCCGGAGTTGCTGGAGCGGCTGCCCGTCTTCCAGCGCCGCATGGAGTGGTTCCTCGCCAACCGGCCCTTCCTCGCCGGCCATATCGCCGAGGTGGACCGGCCCGGCGTACATAAACACCGCCTCTTCTCGATCCTGACGCCCGAACGGCTCAAACTGGTGCTGAAGCGCATGCTGGACGAGAACGAGTTCCTGTCCCCCTACGGCATCCGTTCGCTCTCCAAGTACCACCTGGAGCATCCCTACACGCTCACGACCGAGTCTGAGGAGCATACCGTCAGCTATCAGCCCGCCGAGTCGCAGACCGGCCTCTTCGGCGGCAACTCCAACTGGCGCGGCCCGATCTGGTTCCCGGTGAATTACCTGATCATCGAATCGCTGCTCAAGTTCCAGCATTACTACGGCGACAGCTTCCAGGTCGAGTGCCCCACCGGCTCCGGCCAGATGATGACGCTCGCCCAGGTCGCAGATCATCTTGCCCATCGCCTGATCCGCCTCTTCCTGCGCGATAAGCAAGGCCGTCGCCCCATCTACGGCGACCAGGAACTGTTCCAATCGGACCCGCACTGGCGCGACCTGATCCTGTTCCACGAATATTTCCACGGCGATAACGGCTATGGCCTGGGCGCCAGCCACCAGACCGGCTGGACCGGCCTGATCGCCGTGCTGTTGCAAGAACATTGCGAGACCCTGCACGACCAGATCGATCCCTATGCCGAAGAAGCGCCGTTAGCGGACGCGGTCAGCGGCGCGAACTGAAAGGAGTCAGGCGTGGAGGAAATCACCATTTACGGAACCCCGTGGTGCTCGGACTGCAAGCGGACCAAGAAGTTCCTGGGCGAGCAGCGCGTCCCGTATAGCTGGGTAGACGTGGAGGAGAGCGGCGACGGCCTCGCCTTCATCGAATCCGTGCAAGACGGCGGGCATAACGTGCCGACCGTCAAGTTCGGCGACGGCGAGATCATGGTGGAGCCGTCGAACGCCGAACTGGCGCGCAAGCTGGGCATCTCCACCAAGGCCCGGCGCGATTTTTACGACGTGGTCATTATCGGCGGCGGCCCGACCGGGCTGATGGCCGCGATCTACCTGGCCCGCGAGGGCGTGGACTGCCTGATCGTGGAGCGGGCCGGGTTGGGCGGGCAGGCCGGTGTGACCGAGCGGCTGGACAACTTCCCCGGCTGGCCGGAGGGTATTCCGGGCGCCGAACTGGCCGACCGGCTGGCCGAGCAGGCACGCCGCTTCGGCGTCGAGATCCTATCCGCGCAGGCGGTGACGACCATCGAGACGCACGACGGCTACCGCGATGTCCATACCGCGGGCGGCGACGAATACGGCGCGCGAGCCATGCTGATCGCCTCCGGCTCGACCTACGCGCGCATGGGCGTGCCGGGCGAGGAAGACTTCATCGGCAGCGGCATCCACTTTTGCGCCACCTGCGACGGCCCCTTCTACAAAGGCCGCCCGGTGATGGTCGTCGGGGGCGGCAACAGCGCGGGCGAGGAGAGCATCTTCCTGGCCCGCTTCGCCAGCGAAGTGACTATCCTGGTGCGCGGCGCGAAGATGTCGGCCAGCAAGATCGTCCAGGAAAAGCTGGCCGAGGATCCCAAAATTAAGGTCCGCTATAATACCGCCGTCGAAGCGTTTGAGGGCGACAAGAAACTCCGGCGGGTGCGCGTGTGCGACAAGACGACGGACCAGACCGAGACTCTGGAGCCGGCGGGCGTGTTCGTCTTTATCGGCCTCAAGCCCAACACCGAGTTTGTGCCGCGCGAGATCCGCCGTGACGCGAACGGATTTCTTGTCACCGGCATGGACTTGCAGACATGCATGCCAGGCATCTTCGCCGCGGGCGACGTGCGCTCGGGCAGCACCAAGCAGGCCGCGTCCGCCGTCGGCGAGGGCGCCACCGCTGCGCTGATGATCCGCGAATATCTCAAGCACAGTTAAGCGCGGGACCGCCCTCCCGCCATCCCGGTCATTCTGAGCGCAGCGAAGAATCTCGTCGCCGCCCGCCGAGACTCTTCGCTCCGCTCAGAGTGACATGGACGATGTAAAGGACAGCGTCGCATGGCAGAGGAGCAACGGGGCAACATGCCGGCGAACGAGTGGTGGCCGCGCATCGCGCGGCGGGCAGTGGCCGGGCTGGGCGTGCAGCCGGGCGAGTTGGTGCAGGTGCGCGATCAGGCGGGGCGCCCGGAGGTGCTGGTCGAGATACTGCTGGCGGTGGAGCGGGCCGGGGCCACGCCCTGGCTCGAAATCGAACCGCCCGCCTACGTGCGGCGCCTGGTCACGGAAGTCGATCCGGCGCACCTGGCCCGGTGGGATCGCCACCGCGGCGACCTGATGGGCCGGATCGACCGGGTGCTGGTCCTGGGCGGCCCGGACCTGGATCTGGCGGACGCACCTCTGGAGGGGGTCGAGGCGTGGCGAGCGGCGCGGCATCGCGTCGGAGTCGCGGAGGAGGCCCGGCGGCTGCCCTTCCTGGTGCTCAGCGTGCCAACCGCGGAGCGCGCGGCAGCGGCGGGCATGGCGCTCGCCGATCTAGAAGCCGCCGTGCTGCCGGCCCTCGCCGCCGGTGCCGCCACCTTGCGCCGGGAAATCGAGGGCGTGCTGCGCCGGGTGGCGGATGGGCGGACGCTGACAGTCCGTAGCGGCGCGGATTGCACCCTGCACCTCACCCTTACCGCGCGGCCCTGGATGAGCGATGACGGCGCGATCGACGCCACTGACCGGGCGCGGGGCGCCATCGTCTCGAATATACCCGGCGGATCGATCTACACCACGGTCCTGGAAAGCGCCGGCCACGGCCAACTCCGGTTGCCTCAGGCGGGTGACGCGCGGGATGTCATCCTGCGCTTCACGGACGGGCGAATCACCGATATAGCCGCGGCGCGCGGCGCGGATGCCCTGCGCACCATGTTCGACCGGCACAGCGGCGAAGCCCGGC
This sequence comes from Chloroflexia bacterium, assembly GCA_025927935.1. The sequence continues at coordinate 12,707 of JAICKM010000065.1, forward strand.
GCATCAGCCACCTCGGCGTCGGGCTTAATCCGCACCTGCACCAACCGCTGAACTGGGTGCTGCTGGACGAGCATATCCACGGCCACCTGTTCATCGCCTTCGGGGAGAATCGTTACATGGGCGGCGAAAACGAGTCCTCGCTCAACGTGGACTATACGCTGCCGGGCGCCACGCTGCTGGTCGATGATCGCATTATCGTTGCAAACGGCAAAGTTACGGAGTAAATCACGATGCAGACTACGATGCGGCACAATCTTGGGTTCTTCAGTCTTTTACTGTGCTTTTGCGCCTTCTGGCTGGTAGCGATCATATACCTGCTGTGGCAAGGCTCCGGAGTGAGGGCAGATATGTATGCGCTCGCCCATCAGCGCCTGTCCTGGCTGCCGGGGCCGTTCTCAGATACCAGCCCCATCTTCCTCATTGCGGGCTTCATACCGTGGTACAGCTCATTCGTAATCATGCTATGCGCGGGCTTTGGCCGCCGCTACCCCAAGCAGCTCCCGCCAGGGAGTATTCCGCGCCCGCGTTGGACCCATGACCTGCCCCTTGTCCTCGTAATGCTGGCCTGGATAGGGTTAGCATGGGCGGCTCTCAACTCCCCACCACCGAGCGGTGGCTCGACGCAGCAATTTGTGTTTGGCTTGCTATGGCTCTCTCTGCTCATGTTGCTGGCCCACGCGACATGCGCCTGGATCATCGCGCGCTATGGGCCGTCGCCGGTGGTCCGGCAAGCGGCGCGGAAATGAGCAGCGACCTTCCGGCAAGCGAACAGCAGCCGGGTTGATACCACGCATCCGGCGCGGAGGCAGGACAGAACATGACCGATTATCTGCAACACCCGGTCGGGTTAGATACGCCCGGCGTGGCCGCGGTGATGGACGAGTTGTCGTTATGGTCGGCGCGATTTGGGTTGCTGCTGCTGGAACATGTGGAGCTGCGGAGCGGCATGCAGATCCTGGATCTGGGCTGCGGCACCGGGTTCCCCACATTTGAACTGGCGCAACTGGGCGGCGCCTCGTGCCGGGTGATCGGCGTGGATGTCTGGCGCGATGCGCTGGCGCGGGCCCGGATCAAAGCGCGGGTCTACCAGCTACCGAACGCGCACCTGGTCGCCGCCGACGGCGCGCTCCTGCCCTTCCCGGCGGGCACCTTCGACCTGATTGTCTCGAACCTGGGCATTAACAACTTCGACGACGCGCCCGCCGCCCTGGCCGAATGCATGCGGGTAACGAAGCCGGGCGGGCACCTGGCGCTTACGACGAACCTCCAGGGCCACATGCGGGAGTTCTATGACGTCTTCCGGGAAACCTTAGGCGAATGCGACGCCGGGGAGTATCTGGAGCGGCTAACGCAACACGAGATGCACCGGGGCACGAAAGAATCGCGCACCGCGCTGGTGGAGGCCGCGGGCTTCCGCATCGCCAAGCTGGTCGAAGACCAGACCTATTTCCGCTTCGTGGACGGCAGCGCGCTGCTCAATCACTTCTTCATCAAGCTAGGCTTTCTGGATGCCTGGCGGGGCGTGGTCGATCCCGTGGACGAGCAGGCTATCTTCGCCGCGCTGGAAGCGAACCTCAACGAAACGGCGCGACGCCACGGCGAGTTGCGCCTGACGGTGCCCATGCTCTATCTGGAAGCCGTCAAGCCGGACACCGGGACGCACGGGGACGGCTCGTAAGGCCGCCTACTTCTTGCCCTGGATGCCGCCGCTGTAGAGCAGATCGCCGCCGCTTGCGGGCTGGGAATGCAGGTCGATCTGCCCGCTGACCTGGCCGGGGGTGCCCACGTCGAGCAGCATCGTGCCCGCGGTGATGGGGCGCGGCGCCTTGGCCTTGTTGTTCGGGCCGGTGGACCAGCCACCGGGCAAGGGGCGGGGATGATCGGCGTTGACGGCCAGGAACTTCGTCGTGGGGTTATAGACCACGCTGTCGGCGAAGGATGGGTCTTGCGGGAAGCCGGCGGGCAGCAGCGCCGCGCTGGTGGTCACGTAGAGACCGCCGACGGTCTTGCCCGGACTCAGGTCGGCGTACTCCTTGCCGGTGCGCACGCCGCTCCAGAGTTGCACCTCCGCCGAGTGGCCGCTGCCGGGCCGCGGCGCGCTGATCACCAGCGTGCCGGGCTGCTGGTAGACGCGGTAGTTCTCGGCGCGGGCCGTGATGATCAGGCGGTAGGTGCCGAGGACAGCGGCGGGGACAGTGGGCGCCGCGGTGGGCGGCAAGGCCGTCGGCGAGGGCGCAGAGGGGGCCGCGGCGGCCGTCGCCGTCGCGGCGTCGTTCAGCGCCAGGGCCGTATAGGTTGCATAGATGGCGGCGTCCGCGCTGGAGGTGGCCGTCGCTGGGACGGAAGTGACGGTGGGAGCGGTGGTAGGCAGGGCAGGCGTAGCGGTGGCGGCAGGCGCGGTCGCCGTGGCGGGCGCCACCGGTGTGGCGGGCGCCGCGCCGGAGTCGCAGGCGGCCAGCACCAGCAGCAACAGGCCGCCGCCCAGGATGGCCCGCCGGGCGGAACGCAAGGTCGAAAAGGGACGCAACACCGGTGGGTTCTCCTGTGGGGGAGCGGGTAAACGAAGCGGTCCGGGCGACCGGCCCGGACCGCTGCCCATGAGGCCGCGCGCTTAGCCCTGGCGGGCGTTCTGATAATGATGGTTGACGGCGTCCCAGTTCACCGTATTCCACCAGGCGGCGAGATAATCGGCCCGCTTGTTCTGATACTTCAGATAATAAGCGTGCTCCCAGACATCGCACCCGAGGATCGGCGTCTGGCCGTCCGTGAGCGGGCTGTCCTGGTTCGCGGTCGAAATGACGCTGAGGTTGCCCTGCTTGTCCGCAACCAGCCAGGCCCAGCCGGATCCGAAGCGCCCCGCGCCTGCGGCGTTGAACTTGTCCTTGAAGGCCTGGAAGCTGCCAAAGGTCGAGGTGATAGCCTGACCCAGAGGGCCTGCGGGTTCGCCGCCGCCGTTAGGCCCCATGATATTCCAGAAGAAGCTGTGGTTGGCGTGGCCGCCGCCGTTGTTACGGACCGCCGTGCGGATGTCCTCAGGCACCTTGTGGAGGTTGCGAATAAGGTCTTCGATACTCTGATTGGCTAGCTCGGGGTGGCCCTCAAGCGCCTTATTCAGATTGGTCACATAGGTCGCGTGATGGCGGTCGTGATGGATCTGCATCGTCTGCGTGTCGATATAGGGCTCCAGCGCAGAGTAGTCATATGGTAAGGGGGGAAGTTCATAAGCCATAGGTACACCGTCCTTTTATGTGGAGGACCGGCACAACATCGTAGCCCGGCCCCGAGTCATGAAACTATAAGCCGGCTCTCAGGGAGC
>JAICKM010001031.1 GCA_025927935.1 Chloroflexia bacterium
GCATGGCCGATCTGCCCGCCGCACTCGCCGCGCACCTGGGACCGGCAGTCGTGCGCACCGGCGTAGCAGTTGTCCGCATGGTGCGGACAGGTTCCGGCGACGCTGCTGCCTATCGCCTGCAACTGAGCAGCGGAGAACAGGTCGCGGCCCGGCAAGTGGTCATTGCCACCCCGGCCCCCATCGCCGCCGGACTCGTGGCCGCCGCCGCGCCCGATCTCGCGGCGGCCCTGCGCGCGATCCGCTATGTCTCCAGCGCGACCATCTCGCTGGGCTACCGCGCCGCTGACCTGCCGCGTCCGCTCGACGGCTTCGGCTTCGTGGTCGCCGCCCATGAGCGAACGCGCCTGCTGGCCTGCACCTGGACCTCCACCAAATTCGACGAGCGCGCACCGCAGGATCACGTGCTCCTACGCGCCTTCGTGGGCGGCGCCGATCACGAGGAACTGGTGGACTGGCCGGACGCCGCACTAGAGGCCCTGGTGCGCGAGGAGTTGCGGGCCATCATAGGCATCACAGCCCCGCCGGTGGTCAGCCGGATCTTCCGCTGGCCGCGGGCCAACCCGCAGTACGATGTCGGCCACCTGGAGCGGGTGGCCCGCATCGAAAGCCTGGCCGCCGCGCTGCCCGGCCTCTACCTGACCGGCAGCGCCTATCGTGGCGTCGGCATCCCCGACTGTGTGCGCGCGGCCAAGGCGACGGCTGCGCGCGTAGCCGCGGCGCTGCCCACAAGAGCCACGACAGCAGTCTAAAAAGAACCGGCACCGGGTATGTCCCGGCGCCGGTCTGGTAGCAAGGTATGTTACGCCTAGCCGCGGCGGCGGAACAGCGGCAACGGCGCGCCCTGGCCCCGGCTCGCGCTGCCCGTGCGCTCGTAGGCCAGGATGCTGACCTGGGCGGCCAGCGCCTTGGCGACGGTGCGGAAAGCCTGCGCTTCCTTCGACTGCGGCTGATCAACGGCCACCGGGCGACCATCGTCGCTGCCGACGCGGATCTCCAGCTTCAACGGAATATCGCCCAGGAAGGGGATGCCCAGGCGCTGCGCGGTGGCGTGCGCGCCGCCGTGGCCGAAGATGTCGGTCTCCTGCTCGCAATGCGGGCAGATGAAGGTACTCATGTTCTCGACCATGCCCAGGATCGGCACGTTCAGCTTCTGGAACATGGTCAACGCGCGCTTGGCGTCCATGAGGGCCACGTCCTGCGGCGTGCTGACGATCACGGCGCCGGTCAGCGGAAGCGACTGCGCGGTGGTCAACTGCACGTCGCCGGTACCGGGCGGCATGTCCATGATCAGGTAGTCCAGCTCGCCCCACTCCACGTCGTACATGAACTGGTTGAGCAGCTTGGTCAGCATCGGCCCGCGCCAGATCACCGGCGAGTTATCGTCGGGCAGGAAAAAGGCAATCGAGATCATGTCGATGTTGTAGGTGCGCATCGGCTGGATCTTGCCGCTGGGGCTGGTTTCGGGCTTGCCGACCGCGCCCATCATCAGGGGCACGTTGGGGCCATAGATATCGGCGTCGAGGATGCCCACCTTGGCGCCGGTCTGAGCCAGGGCCAGGGCCAGGTTGACGGCGACCGTGGACTTGCCCACACCGCCCTTGCCGCTACCCACGGCGATGATGTTGCGCACACCGGGAATGCCTTCGCGTTGCGGCACATACGAACCCTGCACCCGCGAAGTCACGGCGGCCGTCACCGCGGTGACGCCGGGGACCGACCGCACCGCGTCTTCGGACTGCTGCTTCAGCAAGTCCTTCACCGGGCAGGCGGGTGTAGTCAGCACAATCGTGAAGCTGACGGCCCCGCCTTCGATCTTGAGGTCTTCAATAAACTTCAGCGTGACCAGGTCTTTGTGCAGATCGGGATCTTTCACCGTCCGCAGGGCGTCGAGGACCTGCTCCTCAGAAACGGTCGTAACCGCCATCGTATACCTTCTCCCATTCA
>JAICKM010000953.1 GCA_025927935.1 Chloroflexia bacterium
GGCGCGCGCGGAGGGATTCGAACCCCCGACCCTCTGTTCCGAAGACAGATGCTCTAGTCCACTGAGCTACGCGCGCAAGCGGGCGCCATTGGTAGATTACCGGATTCACTCGGCGGTGTCAACCCGTTACGCATCCATTCAGCATTGCGGCGCCGAGGCTGCTGTGGCCGCAGAGATTCGAATCTGAGGGGACAAGGCCGGTGGATTGGCTAGCTCGCCGGCAGGGTACGGACAGCAGCCTGGCCGCCTCGGCGCCCACTAAAGAAGATCATCAACTCACCTCATTTCAATGCTTTCTACGACCGCGATGCCTCCGCCGTGCCCTGATGCGCGGATTCCTGTGCTATAATGCCCCAGGCTTACGACGAAGGGAGGCTGGGCAATGGGCGATCACGATCAGGACGCCGAGGAAACCCACCTGCGCGGCGTGGTGCGCGGGGAGAAGATGACGCTGCGGAACGGCTTCGCCGGCGCTGTGATGGGCAGCAACGAGGTCCAGGTGTCGAGCGGCGGGGCGCTGGTTATCGCTGCTGGGAATACGATGCAGGTGAACGGGGGCAGCGCGGGGATGTTGGTCGCCGGGAACAGCCTGGAGATTAACGGCGGGGGCGGCTGGGTGCTGCTTGCGGGAAACAGTATACCCATCCAGCACGGGGGCGGCGCGGTGCTGGCCGCGGGCCAGGCCGAAGTGAAGCACGGGGTGGTGGGTGTGCTGCGCGCCGGGCACACGACGCTCGGCGAGGGCGCGCGGGTGCTGTTGACCACGCCCCAGGCGCTGGCGCTGGGCGCTGTCTGCGGGCTGGTGTTTGCGCTCGTCGGGCGAGGCTTGCGCGGCCGGGCGCGCTAACCGGAGCGGCTTGCCGGTAAAGGATCAATGGCTTGGACTACGACGCGATCATTATCGGCGGCGGGCATAACGGCCTGGTCGCCGCGTGCTACCTGGCCCAGGCGGGACGCCGCGTGCTGGTCTGTGACCGGCGGACACGCCCCGGCGGCGCGGTCAACACCGAAGAACTGTTCCCCGGCTTCCGGCTCGATACCTGCTCCACGTTCCATGTATTGATCCACCTCACCCCGATCCTCCAGGAACTGGGCCTGGCCCGCTTCGGCCTGCGCTACATGCGGCACGACCCGGCGGTCTTTGCGCCGTTCCCCGGCGGGCGCTCGATTATCTTCTGGAAAGATCTGGACGCCACGTGCCGCTCGATTGCCGCATGGTCGGAGCGCGACGCCGAAGCCTACGGCGCCTTTATTCGCAAATGGTGGCATTTCAATAAAGCGGTGTTCGAGACTTTTCTCGGGCCACCCACCCCGGCCAACCTGGTGTCGCGCGTTGCGCGGCAGACTATGCGCGATATGATGGCCGGGCGGGCCGACCCCAGCATGGGCGGGCTGGAGCTATTCCGCAAGGCGATCACCACCTACGGGCGGCTGCTGGACGAGACGTTCGAGACGCCGGAACTGAAGGCGGCGCTGGCCTGGCTGGCGGCGCAGAGCGGGCCGCCGCCCTCGGAAGTGGGCGCAGGCGACCTACTGGGGTCGCTGGTGATTTACCACAAGGTGGGCCTGACGCGGCCGGTGGGCGGGTCGGGGCGGCTGGCGGAGGCGCTGGTCGCCTGCCTGGAGCATCACGGCGGCACATTCCAGGGCGGCGATGCCGTGCGGCGCGTGCTGGTGCGCGGCGGGCGCGCAGCCGGCGTCGAACTGGAGAGCGGCACGCGGGTCACGGCGCCCGTGATCGTGTCGAACGCGCACGTCCAGACGCTGCTGCTCGACCTCCTGCCGCCCGACACCGTACCTGGTGAGCTACGCACAAAAGTGGCCGCCCTGCGCACCGGCAACGGCATCGGCATGACCATCCGCTGCGCAGTGGACGCGCTGCCCGACTACAGCGCCTACCTACACGACGGCGCGGGGCAGCCGATGGACCCAGCGGTCCAAGTCCACGCCGGGATGCAACTGATCTGCCCGTCGGTCGACTATCTCCAGCAAGCCTATGAGGATGCCGCGCAGGGCCGCCCCGCCGCGCGTCCGGCGCTCGTCGTGATGACGCCCTCGGCGCTCGATCCCATGCTGGCCCCGCCAGGGAAGCATGTACTCTATATCTGGGCACAATACCACCCATATGAGTTACGCGAGGGCGGAGCGGCGGCCTGGGACCGTATTCGTGAGCGCGAAGCCGACCGCCTGCTGGCGACTTTGGGCGAATACGCGCCTAATTTTCCCGGCGCGGTCCGCGACCGGCAGATCTACATCCAGAGTCCGCTCGACCTGGAGCGCAACGTGGGCTTCGTGCGCGGCAATATCATGCACCTGGATATGAGCCTGGACCAGATGTTCATGTTCCGCCCGCTGCCGGAGCTA
>JAICKM010000596.1 GCA_025927935.1 Chloroflexia bacterium
CGTCGGGCCGCAACGGCACCCCCGGCGTCGAACTGGCCTACTATGTCACCTCCGGCAACCAGGCGCTGAGCATCGAGGAGTACAGCCCGCAGCCGCCACCATCGTGGCAGGACCGCGCGATGCCGGGCAGCGCCACCGGCCTGCCGGGCCAGGAGGAAGCGGTCAGCCTGCCGCAGGGCCCCGGCTGGCTGCTGCCTATCGCCCTCGACCCCGAGCAGCCGCTCAGCCTCACCAACCAGACCATCCGCGTGCGCTTCCGCCAGGGGCAGGTCGCCGTCATCCTCAGCGGCACCCGCCTGACCCAGGACGACGTGTTGCACGTGGCGGGCAGCCTGAAGTAGCCACCCTGGCCTCGCGGCGGCCCGATTAAAATCGGGACTCCACCCGCCCCTGCCCGATTAAAATCGGGACTCCACCGATCCCCCGCAGACCGCTTTTCATCATGCGTAGCAGCGCGATTTATCGCGCCTGCCGCCCCCAGGAGAGCGCATCCGGGAAAGCGAACGCGGCCCGGCATGTCTGCCGGGCCGCGTCGTGTTGTGCGGAGATTAATAGAGCGGGACGCTCGGATCCACATCCTGCGACCAGGCGTTGATGCCGCCCTTGAGGTTCTTCAGCTTGCGAAAGCCCATGCTGCGCAGTTCCTGCACGGCGCGGGCGCTGCGCGTGCCGCCTTTGCAGTAGACCACAATGTCGTCGGCGGTGTTCAGTTCGCCTGCGCGGGCCTGCACCTGCCCGACCGGGATCAGCGTGGCGCCTTCCAGGTGAGCGATGTCCCACTCGTGCGGCTCGCGCACGTCGAGCAGCACCAGGTCTTCCCCCGCATCGAGGCGCTGCTTGAGTTCGGTCGCCGTGATGTCCCAGGCGTCGTCCTCCGCCGCGTGCGGGCGGATGCCGCAGAACTCCTGGTAGTCGATCAGCTCCGTGACCGTGGGATGCGCGCCGCAGACCGGGCAATCGGGGTCCTTTTGCAGCTTCATCTCGCGGAACTTCATCTTGAGCGCATCATAGAGCAACAGGCGGCCCACCAGGGTGTCGCCGATGCCTAACAGCAGCTTGATCGTCTCGGTGGCCTGGATGATACCGATCATGCCGGGCAGCACACCCAGCACGCCGCCTTCGGCGCACGAGGGCACCAGGCCGGGGGGCGGCGGCTCCGGGTAGAGGCAGCGATAGCAGGGGCCTTCCTGCGCCCAGAACACCGACGCCTGGCCGTCGAAGCGGAAAATGCTGCCGTAGACGTTGGGCTTGCCCAGCAGCACGCAGGCGTCGTTCACCAGGTAGCGCGTCGGGAAGTTATCCGTGCCGTCCACGATCACGTCGTAGGGCTTGAAGATCTCCAGCGCGTTCTCCGACGAGAGCGCCGTGTTGTAGAGATCGACCTGCACCCCCGGATTGACCTCCAGGATGCGGTCGCGGGCCGACTCCAGCTTAGGTTGGCCCACGCTGCTGGTGTTGTGGATGACCTGGCGCTGGAGGTTACTGTAATCGACCACGTCGAAATCGACGATGCCGATGCGGCCCACGCCCGCGGCGGCCAGGTAGAGCGCCAGCGGGGAGCCGAGGCCGCCCGCGCCGATCATCAGCACGCTGGACGCCTTGAGCTTTTTCTGCCCGTCGAGGCCGATTTCGGGCACGAGCAGGTGGCGGCTGTAGCGCTGGATCTCGGTCGCGTCCAGGGTGGCGTGCCCGTCTTCGACCAGCGGGCGACGCACGGTTTGCGCGGGAGCGCCCCCAGCAATGGCCGGGATAATCGAGAGGCTGTCGTCCGCGGCCAGCTTGGTCTTGCCGCGCTCCAGGTAGCGCACGTCCTCGTCGTTCAGATAGATGTTGACGAAGTTGCGCAGGGCGCCGCTTTCGTTATACAGATGCTTCTTGAGGCCGGGATAGCGCCCGGTGAGATCGGCCAGCGCCTCATCGACGGTGCCGGCCTCCAGGTCGACCTCTTCTTGCCCCTCGGCATATTGCTTGAGGGCCGTGGGTATCAGAATCTTTGCCACGGTGGACATACTCCTTCTGTTAGCTAACCACCGACCGTGAGCGTCTCCTCGTCGAAGGCGGAGCGGTCGTCGCGCAGGGTCCAGGATCGCATCTCACGCGCCTGCTGATCGCGGACCGACACTATAATATACGAGTACCAGGGCCAAGCGTGATCTCTGTCATAAGCCGATGCAACCGCTTCGGCGTTCGGGTGCGAGTGATAAAAGCCGATCACGCTCAAACCCTGGGCGCGCGCCGTCTTTTCGGCGCGCAACATATCCTGCGGCGTGATCAGGAAGCGATGATAGCGCTCCTCCGACTCGAACTGGTTGTCAATCGGCAGCAGATCGGCGACGGTCTTATGGCCGCCCACCTCGCGGCCCAGCAACACGCCGCAGATCTCATTGGGATAGCCCGCCGCGCCGTGGTGGCGAATCGCCTCATCCTGCGCGGCGGTAATCTCGACACTCATAAAAGATCCTCTATATATGTATACGGAGGCCGGTTTGCTGCCACCGGCCTCTCCCCCGGCCCCTCCCCGGAACGGGAAGGGGAGTCGCGCCCGGCTAACCTCTCCCCCCGCCCCTCCCCGCCGCGGCTTTCCATTACCCATATCTTTCTGCCTAATAGTAGCCATGATTGGCGTATCAGGCAGCAATTGACGGCGCGGAGCGGCGGAGACGGCCGCCGCTGTAGACGTGGCCGGAGGCGTGCTTGGCCCCCCATTGCTCGACATTGCCCGTCTCACGCCTAGACTTATGGGTAATGGAAAGCCGCCGCGGGGAGGGGAGTCGCGTTTTCCTCCCGACTAACCTCTCCCCCCGGCCCCTCCCCGCCGCGGGGAGGGGCGTTACGGTCCTCGCGTTTCCCCCCTTCCCGCGCCGGGAAGGGGGCAGGGGGGTTAGGCCCGCTACCCCGCCGCCAGGGCCTGCTCTAGATCCGCGATGATGTCCGCCGGGTCTTCGATGCCCACGGAGAGGCGCAGCAGGCCCTCGGTGATGCCCGCGCGGCGGCGCAGAGCGGGCGACCACTCGCGGTGGCTTGACATAACCGGATACGAGACTTCGCTATAGACATCGCCCAGTGTGGTGGCCGCGATCAGCAGGCGCAGGTGGTCGAGGAACCGGTAGACGGTGGCCTGGTCGGCGCCGGCGATCTCGAAGGCGAGCATGCCGCCGAAGGCGCCGGGCCGGAACAGCCGTTGGGCGACCGCATGGCCCGCGTGCGCGGGCAGGCCGGGGTAGTGGACGGCGGCCACCTGCGGGTGGCTGCTGAGCCATTCGGCCACGGTCTGGGCGTTGGCGCAATGGCGCTCCATGCGCAGGGCCAGCGTTTTGGTGCCGCGGTGGATCAGGTGCGCCTCGAACGGGCTGAGCACGGCGCCCAGCAGCTTCGCCAGGGTGCGTAGCGGCGCTTCGTGCGCGGGATCGCGCAGGGTGACGCTGCCGCCGAAAGCGTCGCCGTGCCCGCCGAAGTACTTGGTGGTGCTATGGACGATAATGTCGGCGCCGTAGTCCAGCGGGCGGAACAGGTAGGGGCTGGCGAAGGTGTTGTCCACGATCACCAGCGCGCCCGCCGCGTGGGCCTGGCGCACGATGGCCTCGACATCCAGCACGCGGATGAGCGGGTTGGAGATCGGCTCGATGACGACCGCGCGGGGCCGGGGTTCCTCACGCAGGGCCGCCGCGAAAGCTTCCGTGTCGTTGCAGTCGGCGAAGCGGGGCGTAACGCCGAGCGGGGCGAACAGGGTGTGCAGCAGGGTATGCGTCGCGCCGTAGAGGTCGCGGGCGGCCAGCACGACGTCGCCGGGCGCGAACTCGACCAACTGCAGCGCGGCGTGCAACGCGGCCATGCCGGAGCCGAAAGCCACGGTCGCCACGCCGCCCTCCAGCCGGTTGATCGCCTCTTCCAGCGCGGCCACGGTGGGGTTGGCGTAGCGCGCGTAGACGTAGCCCTTGCGCGCGCCCCCGAAGATTTCGTCCAGCGCCGCCGCGTTCTCGCTGAGGAAGGTGCTCGTGGCATAGATGGGGGTCGCGGTGGGGATCGCCTGCTCCAGCGGCAGCCGGTCCCCGGCATGCACGGCGACGGTGTCAAACCGCAGATCGGCCCGCTCCTCGCCGTCCGGCGTGCCCCCATTGCGCGCCCCCGGCGCGGCCTCCGTGTCCAGTTTGCTCATCCGGTGTCCTTTCGCAGTGCTGAGTGCTGAGTGCTGAGTGCTGAGTGACGACGAGTGGTCAGCGTAGCGAAAGGTCCGCAGGCAAAGAGACGAGACTCTTCGCTGCGCTCAGAGTGACAAGGCTTCGGACGACCCATTACTGCTCGCTCCACTGGTCATCACTCGTCGTACTCAGCACTCAGCACTCAGCACTCGTTACCGCTCGATGGGCGCGTTGACCAGGTTGCCCCACTCGGTCCACGAGCCGTCGTAGTTGCGCACTTTGTCATAGCCCAGCAGGTACTTGAGCACGAACCAGGTGTGGCTGCAGCGCTCCCCGATCCGGCAGTATGTCACCACGTCCTTGTCCTTGGTCACGCTCTTGCCCTC
>JAICKM010000928.1 GCA_025927935.1 Chloroflexia bacterium
GAGCCATGCCTTCGTAGAGGGTCAGGTCGTCCACTGCATCGAAGTCCTCGATGCCGCTGTTCGCCATGAAGGCTTTGAAGCCGATCACGCCACGCGCCGCCAGTTCGTCCAGCCTGTCCAAATTACCCGGCACCAGCCCGCCCCAGAAGGCGAAATCCACCAGCGCGGAGGCTTGGGCGGCGGCGAGCTTGAGATCGAAGCTGGTGGCGTCGAGGGTGGGGGGGTGGGCGTTGAGGGGCATATCGACGAAGGTGGTGATGCCGCCCATCGCCAGCGCCCGCGTGCCCGTGGCGAAGCCTTCCCACTCGGCGCGGCCCGGCTCGTTGAAATGGACGTGGGCGTCGATGAGGCCGGGGAACACGTGGTAGCCCGTGGCGATCACCTCGACGGGCGCGTATTCGCGGATCTCCGGCACGATGGTGACGATGCGCCCGCCGATGATGCCCAGGTCGCCGATCTGGATGCCGGTCTCGGCGACCAGCGTGCCGCCGCGGATAATCAATTCGTAGGGGTAGTTAGACATGCGCTCCCTCTATGGCCGGTCAGGCCAGCGAATGTTCGGCCCCGGCCAGCATGGTCAGGAACTGGCGCAGCACGGCCAGGGCCACGCCCACGTCGGCCTGCGTGACCGACTCCGTCGGGTTGTGGCTGACGCCGCCCCGGCAGCGCACGAAGAGCATCGCCATCGAGGTCAGGTCGGCCATGGTGACGGCGTCGTGGCCCGCGCCGCTGGGCAGATGGTAGGTTGGATAGCCGAGCGAGGCGATAGCCCGCGTCAGCAGGTTGGAGAGGGCGGGGGCGCAGGCGGCGGCGGGGGTTTCCTGCAACACCTGCCAGCCCAGCGTGACGCCGCGCGCCGAACTGATGCGTAGCGCCTGTTCGTACAACTGGCGGCAGGCTTGCTCGCGCACTTCGTCGTCGGAGTGGCGCACGTCCAGGCTGAGCGTCGCCAGGCCCGGCACAACGTTGCTGGCGTCCGGCCGCACGCTGATCTGGCCCACCGTGGCAACCATACCGGCCTGCCCACGAGCCAGCGACTCCACAGCCAGCACAAACTCCGCCGCCGCCGCCAGGGCGTCGCGCCGCTGGTTCATTGGCACGGTGCCCGCGTGCCCAGCCAGGCCCATGAAGCGCACCTCGATGCGGCTCTGCCCGGCGATGGCCGTGACCACGCCGACCGGCAGGTTATGCGCTTCGAGCACCGGCCCCTGCTCGATGTGGACCTCGCAGTAGCCCAGCAGGTCATTCGACGCTCGTTTGTCGCCCGCCAGCGCGTCGGGATCGCCCCCGGCGGCACGGATCGCTTCGCCCATGGGGATGCCCGCGGCGTCGGTCAGGTAGAGGTAGGCGGGGTCGAAGGTTCCGGCCACCACTTTGCTGCCAAGATAGGCCGTGTGGTAGCGTAGCCCTTCCTCGTCGGCGAAGGCCATGACCTCGATGGCGAACGGCAGGCGCTCGTTCCGCTCGTGGAGATGCTCCACGGCGGCCAGCGCGACCAGCACGCCCAGCGGGCCATCGTACTTGCCCGCGTCGCGCACGGTATCGAGGTGCGACCCCAGGATCAGCGTGCGCGCGGGGCTGCGGTCGGCCTCATAGCGCCCGATCAGGTTGCCGATATTGTCCTGGCGCACGGTCATACCGGCTTCGCGCATCCAGTCCGCGACCTCGCTGGTGGCCCGGCGCATGGCATCGCACAGGAAGGGCCGGGTGAGGCACTCCGCTTCCTCGCTGATTCCGGCCAGGATCTCGCATCGCACCATGATCTTCCGTGCCGCTGCATCGTCCATTGCCCCTTAACTCCCTCGGTAGGTGCTGTAAGCCCACGGCGAGGTGAGCAACGGCACATGATAATGGCCCTCGGCCTCGGCGATACCGAAGCGCACAGGCACGCGGTCCAGAAAGGGCGGCGTGGCCGTCGCCACCCCCTGCGCGGCGAAGTACGCGCCCACGGCAAACACCAGTTCGTACCCGCCGGGGGCAAACTCCGCGCCCGCCAGCAGCGGCGCATCCGTGCGTCCATCCGCATTGGTGCGGACGGTTTTGAGCAGGCGGCGCTCGCCGGCGGGGTCGAGCGTCCAGAGTTCGATAGCCATCCCGGCGGCGGGCCGGCCCTGGGCGGTGTCGAGGACGTGTGTGGTAAGACGACCGGGCATGGTGCTAGTCCTCGCGGCTCAGGGTTAGGCCGATGGAGCCGTAGGGCGGGCGCGGGTCGCAGTAGACTTTGATGCGCGCATCGGTCTCCGACACGGCCACGGTATCCCAGAGGCGGTTTTGCGCCTCGAAGGAGATCTCGGCCAGTTGCGGGAAGCGGGCCAGGATGCGTTGCCCCATCTCATGGACCAGGTGCTGGATCGACTGGCTCACGAAGTCGTGGAACACATAGCCGATCATATCGCGCATCTGGGCCGCGGCCACGTAGCGACTCAGGTCGGACGAGACCAGATCGTTCACATCGTTGTACTTCCAGAAGACATCCAGGTAGATAAACAAAGGCCGGTCCACCCGCTCCGGCAA
>JAICKM010000312.1 GCA_025927935.1 Chloroflexia bacterium
CCCAAAACCCCCCCACCCCCCCACGTGCGGCGCGGCCTCCTGGGTCGCATGATTTTCCTTTCGCCCCCCCCCACCCCCCCTAAGGGCGGGGGCCGAAAAAATTGCCCCCCGCCGCCGCCATCCGTAGCGACGCAATTGATTGCGCCCGCCGCCCTACCCCGATCGCCGCCGGCGGGGAATCAAGCGCGAACTGTCATTCTGAGCGCAGCGAAGAATCTCGTCGCGGGCGGGTCCAGACGAGACTCTTCGCTGCGCTCAGAGTGACAAGAGCCACTTAAAGCGCCCTCAGCTATCCAGGTTGCGGAAATCCAGGCGGGTATTGCCGTCGGCGTTGTCGTACAGATAGAGCGCGAACCCCTTGATGCGCTCGGCGTGCTCGACGGCGTTGGGTGTCTGGTTGTAGAGGCCCACGTGAGCGCCGTTCGCGTCGCAGACGCGCCACTTGGCGGGCGCGTTCGGGTTGGCGTTTTGCGCGCCACGGAAGTCGATGCGGATCTCGCCGTTGCCCAGGTAGATGCCCAGGCCGCTGACCTGCTCGGCGCCCGCCGCCGCCGTGGCACTCTGGCTGAACAGGCCCAACTGCCCGCCGTTGGGGTCCATCACCCGCCAGCGGATCTCCGCCGCGTCCGCGGGGGCCGGCGGGGGAGACGGACCGGGCGCCGGGGCGGGCGCGGTCCAGAAGTCCTTGCCGGTGCGGAAGCCCTGCACATCGGGCAGGAAGTTGCGACCGGGGCAGGTGGTCGAGTTGCCGTATTGCCGGAGTTCGCCGTGGCCCCAGATGGCCTGGCGGTCCAGCTTGAAATAGCCCAGCAGGCGGCTGATGACCCACTGCAACGTCTCGCGCTGGGCGTCGGTGGGCCGGTTGTCGCCGCTCTGGAAGTCGCCCTGGCAGACAATGCCCACACCCTTGTCGTTCGCGTTGGTCGCGTGCCACGACCGCTCCCATAGAAAGTTGCAGCCCGTAAGCTGGCCGTCACGGTCGATGTAGAAGTGGTAGGCGATATGGGGCGCGTGCAACATCGGTTCGCCGGGTTCGTTCCAGTTGCGCTGCTGCGTGTGATAGGTGTTGTCGAAGAAGATGTCGTCGTTGGCGCCGGCCGTGTGGTGGACGACCAGGATACTCACCTGCTGCTTGCGGCGGGTATAGAAGCCGTTCGGGTAGCCGGGAATATCGGTGCGGCGGGGCAGTTGCGGGTCGTTGCGCCAATCGCGGTAGCCGTGCGGTGCCCCGCTGAGGTCGAGATCGTCGCCCAGGTCGCGGGTATCGACCTCCGGCAGGTCATCCAGGCCAATTGCAACATCATCCATCGCCAGGCTCTCCTTTGCTGACTAAGAGACCGAACAGCCGCGAGATCTCGATTCCGGCCCATGCCACGGAAGCACAACGGAAATATCGAGTATGGGTCGTCAACGCGCGTTAGATTGCCGCGGGCGGACCGGGTTCCAGTGCCGCGACCGTGCCGCCCAGCGTGTCGAGGGCTTGCAGCAACTGCCGCCAGAGCGCGAACACGGCCTGGGCCAGCGGCGTTGGCCCGGCAGGGGTGCTCCAGTCGATGTCCATCGTATCCTGCAACAGCGCCTCCGTGGCCTGGAAGCGATAGCGGATCTGCTTCATGGCGACCATCAGGTCGGCGGCGTTCCACGCTGCCCGGCGGGCGGCCACCTCATCCGTGGGCAGCGCCGGCGGCGCCTCCCGCCCGTCGAGCAGGGCGATCAGGGCGGGGTAGACCACCGTGTCCAGTTCCAGGGCCAGGTCGAGCAACTGGCGGCGCACCGATGGGCCTGCCTCAAAAGAGGCACCGGCGGGGGCCGCGTCCAGCAAGGCGGCGGGAATCTGCGAGGCCAGCCAGAGGTACTCCTCCAGCGCGTTATTGAGGTGCGGAATGATGACCTTGCGGTGATAAGCCTGACCATGCATCGGCGGTCTCCTTGGCGGTTAGGGCTGCGACGGGGTGGGCGTGGCGGCGGGCGGGTGATACTGTTCGGTCCCCAGTTGGCCCAGGACCACGCCGCCGAACTCCGGCGCGCTCCCCGGATGCAACTCGAAGCGCGCCCGCTCAAAGTATTGGACAACATACGGCTTGCCGTCGATCTTGCTCGGCTCCGTAAACATCTCGGAAATCGGGAAGCCAAACTGCTTCCAACTGCCGTAGCGGGTCCAGAAGTCGAGGAACGGTCCCTGGAGCGTGTGCTCGGTCTCCGGGAACCAACTGAGCGCGGCGCTCAGGGCGGCGGGCCGAGCCACTGGGCGGAAAGGCGGCTCGTCGCGCCGGCCCGCCGCCGCGATGTTGCCCAGCAACCCGAACTGCACGTCGTCGGGCGGCGGCGTCTCCGGGTGATACTCGAAGCGCGCCCGCTGGAACCACTGCACCTGGTACGTCTTGCCGTCGGTCGGGTTCACTTCCTCCTGCACATCGCTGATCGGATAGCCGTTGATGGCGACGCTCTCCTGGTACGAGTACGGCCCCTGCCAGGCCGCCAGGAAGCGCCCGGAGACGGTGTGATTGGTCTCGGCGAAGTAGATCGGCTGGGTGGCGTGTGTGGTGCTGCCCAGCGGCAGCAGCGAGATGCCCAGCGCGGCCACCAGGGCCAGGTAAATCAACGCCCGGCCCCCCGGTCGCGGGATCGAGACGCGCATTCGCTCCTTACCCATGCTTACATACAAATGATTGATCCTCACAAGTCTCTAGTTACTATACGCATTGCCGCTCCACGACGCAAGATCCCAAGCGTGGCCTGAACCTTGCGACGACCGGCGTAGTTTGCGATCCAGCGAGGCCGGTTTGAAACCGGCCACTACAACGCACAATGAGCAGGGCAGGCCGCCGCTATTGTGTGTAGCGGCGCGATAAATCGCGCCGTACTCGTTTGCCGGCAGCCTATGGGTCGCCCAACCGGGGCCGGGAATAGGCGTTATGTTAGCAGGAGGAATGTGCATTCATGTCTGTGTCGTCTACGGAAGTATGGAAACTGGCCGCCGGGCTGGGTTGGCTCGCCGGGATGCGCTCGGCGTCCGCTCCGGCGGCGTTCAGCTACCAGGTCGCCCACCATCCCGGCGCGCTACAGGGCACGCCGTTCGCGCCGCTGGCGTCGTCCCGCGTCCGCACCCTGCTGACCCTGAGCGCGCTGGGCGAATTTGTCGTGGACAAGCTGCCCATCACCCCCAGCCGCACGGACCCGGCCCCGCTGGCGGGGCGCATGGGTTCGGGGGCGCTGGTCGGGGCCGCCGTTTTCGTCGAATACCGCCGCCCGGCAGTCATCGGCGCAGTCATCGGCGCGGGGGCAGCTTTCCTGGCGACCCACGTGCTCTACCGGTTGCGCGTAGTTGCGAGCGACGACCTCGGCATCCCCAACCTTGTCGCCGGGCTGATCGAGGATGGGGCAGCCATCGCGCTGGGCCGGTTCCTCGCCGGGAGCGGATGACGTGCCTGCTACCCGCTGAGCAGACGGCCCGGAGTCGCGGCTAGGCGCCTGACTCCGGGCCGTCTGTATTAACCACGATCACGCCATTGCAAGCGCGCGACACGACCATCACCACCGGCTCGTCGCCCAGGCACTCCTCGCGGTGGACCGCGCCGGGCGCCACGTCGAGGAAATCGCCCGGCCCCACCTCGGCGCTTTCCCCGCCGTCCGGCCCCCACGAGAATCGCGCCCGGCCCTGCACGATATAGATCGCCGTCTCGCAATCGCCGTGGTGATGCCAGCCGCTGACCGTGCCGGGCGGCGTGGTAGTCACGCCCACCCAGAGGTTGCGGCTGCCGGTCGTATCGGGAGCCACACCTGCCTCGCGCGTCATGCCCGTGGTTTGCGCGGTGGTCCGGCTCCGCTCATGGGGCCGGACGACCTGCACACCCGGCTCCCTTGCCGCTTGATCACTCATGGGATCGGTCTCCTCCTAAAAACGGCCGCTTGTCTGGCGCTCCCGGCTCGATAGTCGCCTGCGCGTCACGGTCCCAGTGTGTAGATCACCATCTGGTTCGCCGGGTCGGACGTGGGCGTCACACCGGGGAAGAGCGCCGCCAATTTCGCTTCCATCGCCTTGCGCTCCGGGTCGGTGAAGGCCCACCAGTGGACGACCACATAACGGATACCCGCGGCGTGCAAGGTAGCCGCGCCGGTCGCCGCCTCCGCGGGCGGTAGCGCATCGACCGGGGTGGTATTCAGCAGATAGTGGACCGCGGGCGTACCCTCGACGAACGGGTCGGGCGGCTGGCGCGACAGGTAGCCGTACACAATGGGCTTGCCGTGGACCGTCTGGTAGGCCATATAGTCGGACATGGGCCGCAACGGCAATTCCAGGATGGCGAAGCGGCCCGGTTCCTGCGCCACCTGCTCATAGAACGGGATGTGATAGCCTGGCGGCGCCATCGGGTACGGGATGGTGACGAACTCCAGGGCGATCAGCACGGCCACCACGCCGTAGATCGCCAGGGTGCGCGCAGACAGCGCCGGCGATTCACCTCGCCGGGCGGGCGGGACCGTCTCGTTCGGCAGCGGAACCGATCCAGCGGGAGTTGTCGCCGGGTGCAGGCGCGTGCTCAGGGCGGCCAGCGCGTAGCCCACCAGCACGGCCAGCGCCAGGCTAGTCAGCACCACGAAACGGCTCGGCACGCGCATCACGCTGAAGCCCGGCACGAGCGTGCTGAGCACCAGATAGGGCAAGGGCACCGTCGCGCCGTAGGGCGTGAAGTTCGCCCGCCCCAGCACATGCAGGATCGGGCCGAGCGACAGCGCCCAGGTGAACCCGGCGGTCAGCGCCCAGAACAGCGGGCCGCGCCGCCGGATCAGGACCAGGGCCAGCAGCGCCAGCAGGATCGGCGTATACCCCAGGTACACCGCGCGCTCTGCCGTGTTGCGCGCGGGGAACCGTTGCTCCAGCGCCCTGGCCGGACCGCCGAGAAAAGGGTGCAGCGCCGAGGGCAGAAACGAATCGACCAGATCCGAGGAATAGACCAGCGTCTCGCGCGGGGGCAGCTTCATCCAGTCCTGCCCCACCTGTGCCCGCGCGGTGCGGATCAGCAGCGGCCCGGCCAGCACGCCAAAGACCACGGCCAGCGCCAGCAAGGGCGTTGCGCCGGCCACCCAGGCCCGCCACCCGGCGCGCCACCCATCGATCAGCAGCCGCCAGAGCAGGTAACCTGCGGTGAAGATGCCCAGAAACGCCACGTAGGTCCACTCGGTGAAGGCATTCGCCACCAGGAACAGGCCGGCCAGCGCCGCCCACCCGTAAGGGTGCCAATCGCGCCGCCCATCCGCCCGCCGCCCCTGTGGGGCGAATGGCGCGCCCGGCGGCCCGACCGCGCGCAACAGCGCCCACAGGTACAGGGGAATCCACTGCAACGAGGCCAGGTTCATGTGCCCCAGCAGGTGGCCCAGGTGGTAAGGGCAGAAGGCAAAGGCGAACCCGCCCACGAACGCCGCGCCGTCGTTGCCGGTCAGGTCACGCACCAGCAGCCAGGTGCCGTAGCCCGCCAGCACGAACGACAGCGCCAGCACGCCGTTGTACAGCGGCACCAGGTCCACGCCCAACAACTGGAAGGGGACGGTGAGGGCGCTCTCCAGCGGCACGAGGGTATGGAACAGCAAGCTCACGCCCCGCGGATAATAGAGGTAGGTGGTATAGAACGGGTCAGTGTGCAGGTCGACCAGGGCGGTGCGCATCCACCAGAGGTTCCAGATGTGCTGCCACGCATCGCCGCCGCCGGGCACAGCGCGGCCAAACTGGGCCGCCAGCGGCCAGGTGAACAAGACGGTCAGCGCGGCATAGGCCGCCAGGACGCCGAGGTGTCGCCTCAAGGGCGGGCGCGCCGTCGTCCCGCCAGCACCCGCCGGCTCAAGCCGCGGGCCAGGACGATCAGGTTAACAGCTTGTGGATTGACGGGCGCGATGGGCGGCACCGGCGCGACGAAGATCGGCTCCGGTCCCGGCGCGGGTGGTCCCGGCGGCGGGAGCGGCGCCATCGTCGTCACCGGGACGGTGCCGTGCAAGGCCAGCGCGGGTTCGTCGGCGGTCGGCACGTTGAAGAAGGTGCGCAAGCGGGCAAAATAGGGGCCGGACACCTGGTGGATCACCCCGGCCACAGGGATGCCGAACAGCGCGCCCCACGGCCCGGCCACCTGCAAGCCGATCAGCAGCGCCGCCACCGTGAACAGCGGGTGCATACCGATGGCCTGGCTCATAATGCGAGGACTGACCACCTGGAGCATCACCGCCTGCACCACCAGCAGCACGATCAGCAAGATCCACCAGTTGCCCGCCGCCCGCGGCGTCACCAGGGCCACCAGCACCGGCGGCACAATCGCCAGCAAGCCGCCCACCATCGGCACGACCATCGCCAGCCCGGCCACAATCGAGGCAATCAGCACATAGTCCAGGTTAAACGCGCCCATGATCCCGGCGTTGAGCACTGCATAGAGCAGGGCGAACACCATCTGCCCGCGCAGGAAGCCGCCAAACGCGCGGGCAATGGATGTGCCCAGCAGTTGCGCCTCACCGGCCAGCGAGGGCGGCAATTGCACGACCAGGTTGTTAAACAACCGGTCGCCGTCCTTCATAAAGTAGAAGGAGAGCAACAGGATAATCACCGCGTTGAACAGGAAAGCGGCCAACCCGGTGACAAAGTTCAGCACGCTGCCGCCGACATTCTTCACCTGCTCGCCCACCGCGCCGTACAGGGGGTCCAGGTGAATGTCTTCCACCCGCACGCCCCAGTTTTGCATCTGCTTCAGGCTTTCGTTGCCCAGATCCTCTAGTTCCGTGGTATAAGCGGGCGTTTGATCGATCAACCGCTGGATCTGGTCGGCGAGCGCGGGGAAGACCAGCAAGCCGATGAAGGTAAGCACCAGCAACATCGCCAGGTAGACGACTGTGATGGCAAGGATCTGGCCCATGCCGGAGGCTTGCAGCTGGCGGGCGATGGGACTGAGCGCGAAAGCCAGCAGCCAGGCCAGGAAGAACAGCAGGATGATACTGGCGAACTGGATCAGCAGCATCCAGACCTGGCCCATGATCCAGGTCGTCGCAATAATCACCAGCAGGATGATCAAAGCCTGCAACCAGCGATTATTATTCATCCAGACCTGCCTTGCTTTCTAGAACCGGCCGGCGCGCCCGGCCGGGCCTGCTCTTAGACAGGGGTACCGCAGTTGGGGCAGAAGGCGGCGCCGGGTGCCAGCACTTTGCCGCAGGTGCGGCAGCGGCGCTCGTCATTCGCCGCCGGTTCGCGCCGGGGGACGCCGTTGCCGTCGCCCACGGGGGTCACGGGCGCGCTACTGCTGCTGACCGCCGGGCGCACCGGCAGGGATGCGGG
Organism: Chloroflexia bacterium; assembly: GCA_025927935.1. The sequence goes on from JAICKM010000312.1 coordinate 7,310, forward strand.
CGCCGCTGCCTCTTTAGAGGCGGGCCGGAGCGCCCCGCTCGCGGCGGGGATCACGCTGGTGGCCGGGGCGGGAGTCTCGCGCGCCGGGACCGGCGGCAGCGTCACCGGCGCGGCGGGCGTGACGCGGCGCGGGCGCCGCAACACACTCACGGCCACGGCGACGATGCCGCCCAGCGCCAGTAGCAGCGGCCACCAGCCCGCCCATTCCAGGAAGAAGCGCGTCACGGCGTCATTCCGCAGCGGGCTGCCGGTGGCGCCCTGGCTGTAATCCCAGTTGCGCAGCAGCACGGCCAGGATGGCCGCGCCGTTGAACAGCGCCAGCAAGGCGGCGATCAGGCGGGCGCGCACGCTGGGCTTGCCCAGGCGCGGCAGCAGCAGCGCCCCGCCATAGCCCACGGCGATCAGCGGCACCAGGAAGAGCACGCTGCGCACAATCATGCGCGCGCCCACGGGACCCAGGAAGCCCAGCGCCGATCCCAG
>JAICKM010000741.1 GCA_025927935.1 Chloroflexia bacterium
ATCTCGCTGTCCAGCCGCTCCGGATGGTCCGTCAGATACACGAACACCTCGCTGGAGCGCAGGATGCTGTTGTAGTCGCGGCCCACCGTCTCGCAATGTTGGCGGATCACGTCGAACTTGTGCCGGTAGACCTCCGGGTCGAAGCCGCCGATATTGCAGGCATCGCCGTATTTCGCCACCAGCTTGAGCGTCACCTTCTCGCCGCCGCCGCCGATCCAAATGGGCGGATGCGGCTGCTGCACGCCCTTCGGCTCGTTGATCGCGCCGCGCACCTGGTAATACTTGCCCTCGTAAGTCACATAGTCCTCCGCCCACATGGCCTGGATGATCGGCAGGGCCTCGGCCAGCATCTTGAGGCGGGTCGGTCCGTCCGGGTACTCGTAGCCGTAGGCCAGCCACTCATGCTCGTACCAGCCCGCGCCGATGCCGAAGTCCAGCCGTCCGTGGCTCATCACGTCCACCGTGGACGCGATTTTCGCCATCAAGGCCGGGTTGCGGTAGCCGTTGCACGTCACCATCTGCCCGATGCGGATGGTCTGCGTATCACGGGCCAGGCCCGCCGTGCTGGTCCAGCACTCGAACGTCGTCTCCAACTCCGGCGTCGGCACGGTGTGGAAGTGGTCGTAGAGCCAGATCGAGTGGTAGCCCAACCGCTCCGCCTCCTGCCCCACCCGCGTCATCACCTCGTATTTCTCCACCGGGTCGGCAAAATCGATCAGATCCATCCGCCAGCCCTGGGGCACAAACACCCCAAATTGCACCGCCATAACCGTCTCCCTCTCTTCCCTCTCTTTGCAGCACTGTTCCGCCCATCAAGGGCGCATCCCGGTGCCCAAACAACCCGACATCCAACCCATTCCCGCTACGCGAAGCACATCCGCGACTCCCCTCTCCGCGGCGGAGAGGGGCGGGGGGTGAGGTTGGCCCCCTTCCGCTACGCCAAGCAAACCTGCGACTCCCCTCTCCGCCGCGGAGAGGGGCGGGGGGAGAGGTTGGCCCGCCCGCGCCGCAACGGGTGCCGCAAATAGTATGCCGTGAGCCTGGCCCGACTTTCCACAATTTAAGCTGCGTAAATTGACAAACCTCGCCCGCTGGAGTATAATTTAGGTTGGAATTACTATGCCCGCGGCCATCAAGATAGCCGCAGCAGGGTAACGCAACAGGCTTTTTGGTTAGGGAAAGGGGAGCCACCGATGGCGGTCGAACGATCCGGGAGCGTTCTCTTGCAGAACAGCAGCCCGCGTATGGCGCTCTTGCGCCTCTTGCAAAAACGCGGGCAAGCCTCGATCAAGGAGATGGAGGTGGCTCTCGGCGTCACCGCTACCGCCGTGCGCGAGCAACTCAGCCATCTGATGGCCGAAGGCGTGGTCAACGCCCTGCGCGTCCGCGGCGACGTGGGCCGGCCCTTCTATGTCTATTCGCTGACCGACAAGGCCCAGGAACTCTTCCCCAAGGACTACGGCACGCTCGCGCGCCTGTTATTGGAAGAGACGCTCGCCCAGTTCGGCCCCGACGGCTACGCCCAGATCCTGGAGCGTGTGGGCCGGCGCCTGGCCGATGAATTCGCCGGGGAAGTGCAGGGCCGCGAGATGGAAGACAAGCTCTACGGCCTGGCGACCCTGCTCGTGCAAAAAGGCTTCGACAACGAAGTTACCCGCACGGCGGACGGCTTTGTGCTGCATGCCGGCACGTGCCCCTATTTCGCCGTGGTCAAGGATCACCGCGAGATCTGCGACATGGAACAGGCTATGATGTCGCGTCTGCTGGACGCGGATGTACATCTGGGGTCCTGCATGCTGGAAGGCCATACCGCTTGCCAGTTCAGCGTGCGCGCCCGCGTGGGAGAGCCGGTGGAGGTCGCCCCGGCGCCCGAAGCAGAGACAGTTCACGACTAAGCGGTCCATCCGCAGTTCTTATTGTTGAAAGGATCCGGAAGCAGTCTTATGGATACTCAAACGCAAACCAACCAGAACGCCGATGCTCTGGTTATTACCGATCTGCATGTTGCGGTCGAAGGCAAGGAAATTCTCAAGGGCGTCAACCTGACCATCCGCAAGGGCGAAGTCCATGCCATCATGGGGCCGAACGGATCGGGCAAGTCCACCCTGGTCAACGCCCTGATGGGCCATCCGCGCTATGAAGTTACCGCCGGCACCGCCATGTTCAAGGGCGAAGACGTGCTGACCCTGCCCGCCGACGAGCGCGCGCACCTGGGGCTGTTCCTGGCCTTCCAGTACCCCAGCGCCATCCCCGGCGTGAGCGTGGCGAACTTCCTGCGCACCGCCCTGGTCTCGCTGCACCGCGAGCGCCGCAAGATCAGCGACGAGGAACTGCTGTCGGGCGAGACGCCCGTGGCCCCGGCCAAGACCCCGGCGGCCACCAGCAAGGTCCCGGCGATCAAGGAATTCCGCAAGACGCTGCGCGACAGCCTGGCCCTGCTCAAGATGGACGAGAGCTTCGCCACCCGCTATGTCAACGACGGGTTCTCCGGCGGCGAGAAGAAGCGCCTGGAGATCCTCCAGATGTCGGTGCTCAAGCCGCAGATCGCCATGCTCGACGAGCCGGACTCCGGTCTCGACATCGACGCCGTGCGGATCGTGGCTGAGGGCGTCAGCGCCGTGCGCGGCCCGAACATCGGCATCCTGATTATCACGCACTACCAGCGCATCCTGAACTACATCAAGCCGGACTATGTCCACATCCTGGTGGGCGGGCAGATCGTCCAATCCGGCGGCTGGGAACTGGCCCTGAAGATGGAGCAGCAGGGCTACGAGTGGCTGCGCGCCGAGCTGGGGCTGCCCGAAGAGGTGCTGGCCGGCGAGAGCGAGGTCGGCAATGAGCGGGCCTAACTCCATCGCGCCCTTTACGGGCGGTGCGGCCGTGGCGACCAGCAACGGCCATGACGGCGGAGCCATTGTGCCCGAAGCCGTCGAAACCCTATCCACCCGGTTGCAGGAGCCGGCCTGGCTGCGCGAACAGCGCCAGGCCGCCTACGCCACCTATGATAGCCTGCCCATGCCCCAGTGGAGCCGCGGCATCGGCCAGTGGTGGAAAACGGACATCCGCGAGGTCAAGCTCGAAAACCTGCACATCTTCAGCCCGCAGGCCACCGAGCACCAGCCGCTCGACGCCTTCTCCACGCAGGAAGAGCACGCGGGCCTGATCGTCCAGCACAACTCGGGCATCGTCTCGGCGCATCTGCGCGAGGACCTGGCCGCCAAGGGCGTGATCTATACCGACCTGGCGACGGCGGTGCGCGAGCACGGCGACCTGGTGCAGAAATACCTGTCGCAGGCCGTGCCGGTCGGCACCGATAAGTTCACCGCTCTCAACGCGGCGCTCTGGACGGGCGGCACCTTCCTGTACGTGCCGCGCGGCGTGGCCGTCGATGTGCCCCTGCATGGTCTGACCTGGATTGACGGCACCGGCGGCATCGTGCTCAACCACACGCTCATCGTGGCCGAGGCGGCCAGCGAAGTGCGCCTGGTCGACGAGTTCCGCTCGGCGGGCGGCGACGGCCTCAGCCCGGTCAGCAACAAGCGCGGTCTGCCGCTCGCC
>JAICKM010000462.1 GCA_025927935.1 Chloroflexia bacterium
GGATCTGACCGAGTCCAACCCCACGCGCTGCGGCTTTGACTACCACGATGCGGGCCTGGACGCCCTGGCCGATCCCGCGGCGGTATATTACCGGCCCGCCGCACGGGGTGCCCCGGAAGCGCGCGCAGCCGTCGCCGCCTATTATGCCACGCATGGCCTGGCCGTCGATCCCGAATCGGTGGTCCTGACTGCGAGCACCAGCGAGGGCTATAGTTACCTCTTCAAACTGCTGGCCGACCCCGGCGACGAAGTGCTGGCGCCCCTGCCCAGCTATCCGCTGTTCGAGTACCTGGCCCAACTCGACGGCGTGCGCCTGGCGCCCTACCCGTTGCGCTACGACGGCGCCTGGTTTATCGACTTCCCGGCGCTGGAGGCGGCGCTGACCCCGCGCACCCGCGCCATCATTGTCGTCCATCCCAACAACCCGACCGGCGCCTTCCTCAAGCAAGACGAACTGGCTCGCCTGGGGGCGATCTGCCGGGCGCATGATCTGGCCCTGATCTGCGATGAGGTCTTCCTCGACTACGCCTACGGCCCCGACCCGGCGCGCGCTCCCTCGCTGGTCGCCGGCACCCAAGTGCTGACCGGCACGCTGAGCGGCCTATCGAAACTGGCCGGGCTGCCGCAAGTCAAGCTCAGTTGGATCGTGCTGACCGGCCCCCCGGCGTTGCAAGCGGCGGCCCTGGCCCGCGCCGAGGTAATTGCCGACACCTACCTGTCGGTGAGCACGCCGGTGCAACTGGCCCTGCCCACGCTGCTGGGCAACGGCGCCGCCCTGCGCGCCCAGATCCAGGAGCGTATCACCGCGAACCGCCGCGCGCTCGACGCCGCGCTGGGCGGCGCCCGGCCGCTGCGCGCCTTGCCCGCCGAAGGCGGGTGGTACGCCACGGTGCAGGTGCCGGCGATCCTAACCGAAGAAGCCTGGGCGCTGGGGCTGCTGACCGAAGAGGATCTGCTGGTCCACCCCGGCTACTTCTTCGATTTTCCCTTTGGCTGCGTGCTGGTGCTCAGCCTGCTCCCGCCCCCCGACGTGTTCGCCGAAGGCGTCGCCCGCCTGGTGCGCCGGGTGGAGGCGGTGGTCGACGGTTAAATGGGGCGCCGCCACGCAGTACGACTCGTGACTCGCTAGTGCAAAGGAGACTCCCATGAGCGCAACTTCCCCCGTGCCGCAGTCCGTGATCGACGAATTCGTCGGCGTGGCGCATGGCGACTTCCCGCGGCTGCAAGAACTGCTCACCGCGCACCCTGACCTACTCAACGCCGACGCCACCTGGCACGAAACGGCGCTGGAAGCCGCCGCGCAGATGGGCCGGGTGGACATGGTGGAATATCTGCTGGCGGCGGGCGCGCCGCTCGACATCTGCACCGCGGCCATGCTCGGCCGCCGCGCCGATGTGACCGCGTTCCTGGCCGCCGACCCCGCCGCGGCCCACGCCACCGGCGCACACGGCATCCCGGTGCTCTACTACCCGACCATCGCCAACCACCCGGCTATCGCCGAAGATCTGCTGGCCCGTGGCGCCGATGTGAACGCGGGCGCGGGCGGCAACACGCCGCTCCACGGCGCGGCCATGTTCGGGCAAGCGGAGATGGCCGCCTGGCTGCTGGCCCACGGCGCCGATCCCGCGGCTCGCGACTACAACGGCAAAACCCCGTTGGAAGTCGCCCTCGACAGCAACCAGGCAGCCGTTGCCGATCTGCTCCGCGCACACTCCCCCGCGCCGAGTAACGAAGTGTGACATATTCATATGATGATCACGGCGGCGCGGAGGCCACAAAGATTCCCCGATGGCGGGACCAGGAGTCAGAAGGATCAACCCATCTGGGCAGGGCATAGACGGGTTGGGGACGAAATTAGCGGACAGCAAGATCTTTGCGGCATCCACGCCTCAGCGGTGAGTATGAACGGATGTCTGGCCGCCGCATAGCATCCGGCCGCGCTGTTTGCTATAATTACTCGGTATCCTGGGATCGGTCCCCACCGGCCCGCGTAACCTTGCCTGCGCTACATCGCATCCATAAAGCAGATTGCATAAGCTGGGGCGGCATGGCACCGGCCCGGCGACGGCCAACGTGGGTAACGGCCCAGGAACCGGGGATCGCGCGCAGGCCACCCAGCTCATCAGGGAGAACGGTTGTGAACTATACGGAAGAGGTCCTGGATGCGCTGCGCCAGGAAGGCGATCCGCTGGCCGATCGCGTGATCGCCGAGATTCATGCCACGGGAGTCGGGGGCGCGGTCAACGGCGTGTTACGGCAGCTCATGGAGAATGACCAGCCGATTCCGGAAAACTTGCCGCCCCTGGTGCGCGAGTATCTACACATCACCGATAATCCGCCGGCCTGGATGGATGCGGCGCGCATGGCGCGAGCCAATGCCTTCTTCGAGAGCCACGGCATGCACATTAGCCTGGTCATGTCCACGGCGGGCATGATCGAATGCTATGCCGCCCGCAAGGCGGTCAAGGTGCTCGACTTCACCCACCAATTGGACCACCCGCAACGCCGCATGGCCGAAACGGCGCAGTTCTGCCTGCACATGATGAGTCCACAAGCCTTCGCCCCAAACGGCAAGTTCATCCCCGCCACACAGAAGGTGCGCCTGATGCACGCGGCCTTCCGGCACCTCATCCTGCAAAGCGGGCGCTGGCCGCTCGCAGAGCTAGGCGTGCCCATCTGCCAGGAAGATCTGCTGGGCGCGCTGATGTTGTTCAGCACCGAGGTACTCACCGGCCTGGAGCGGTTGGAGGTGCCGGCCACGGCACAGGAAGCGGATGACTATTACTATGTCTGGCGCGTCGTGGGCGAGATGATGGGCATCCGCCCCGACATCATCCCGGCCACTCTGGCCGAGGCGCAAGCACTCAACGCCGTATTGCGCGCGCGCCACTTCGGCGCCTCGCCCGAAGGCGTCCGCCTCACAAGGTCCCTGCTTGATATGTACGACGATTTGATCCCCGGCGAGTTGGTCGACGGTATTATGCCCGCCCTGGTGCGCATCATCACCGGCGACCAGATCGCCGACTGGATGGGCGTCCCGCGCAACGGCTGGAGCTGGGTGGCCCGCGGCATGATGCGCTTCAGCGCCGTGCTCGAAGAGCTACAGGATGACAACCACCTGGTGCGCGGGGTGCTGGACAAGGCCGAGTGGGCCATCGTCAACGGCCAGTTCCTGGTGCTCAACGGGCGGCGCAAGATCCACTACGACATCCCCGACGAACTGCGCCTCGCCTGGAAGCTCGACGACCCGGTCGCGCCGATCACCCGCTGCCCCTACAACCACCCGGCCCCGGCGCTCGACGCCACCAAGGGCTAGCCGCGTCCCCCGCCCGCATTCGGGCCCGCCAACACCTATACACAAGCCACGTAGCTGCACCGCGAAGAATAGTACTAATAGGAACCGTCTTCGCGTTCTCCTCGTCTTCGCCGTGCACATATAAAGCGAGGTTCAACGCCGATTCTTGACACTGCGCGCGGATAGGTGCTATAATCGCCTGTATACTAAACATAATGTGAGCCGGCACGCCGGGGGCCGTCCTGTGTGCCCGGCGTCGCCGGAAACCCGCCCACCCACGGAAAGCACACCAGATGATCCGTATCCTGCACCTGGCCGACATACACCTGGGTATGGAAAATTATGGCCGGGTGGACCCGGCGACCGGCCTGTCCAGCCGCCTGGGCGACTTCCTCGCCAGCCTGGATACCGCGCTCGACTACGCCGTCACCCAGCACTTTGATCTGGTGCTGCTGGCCGGAGATGTCTACAAGAACCGCGACCCCAGCCCCACGATTCAGCGCGAGTTTGCCCGCCGCATCCGCCGCCTGTCCGCCGCGGGCATTCCCACCTTTCTGCTGGTCGGCAATCACGACCTGCCGAACACCTGGGCCCGCGCGCATACCATCGAGATCTTCGACACGCTGGCCGTGCCCAACGTCTGGGTGGCCCGCTCGTCGGGCATCTTCCACATCCCTACAGCGCACGGGCCGGTGCAAATCGCCGCCCTGCCCTGGGTCACGCATCATACCCTGCTGACCAAGGATGAATATCGCAGCTATTCGCATCGTGAACTCAACGGCATCCTGGCCGACAAGGTCGAAGCCCTGATCGACGGCATGATCGATCAACTCGATCCCGCCATCCCGACCATCTTCACCGCGCACGCGGCCATCGACATTGCCAAGACCTCGTCGGAGCACAGCATGATGCTCGGCGACGACCTGGTGCTGCCGCTGAGCCTGGTAGCCCGCCCGGAGTTCGACTATGTGGCGCTGGGCCATGTGCATAAATATCAGGTCTTGTCCAAACACCCGCTAGTGGTCTATCCAGGCAGCCTGGAACGCATCGACTTCGGCGAGGAGCGCGATCCAAAGGGCTTTGTCACCGTGACGCTCGACGAGACCCGGCCCCGTGGGGAGCGCGCCGGGGAGCACGAGTTTCACGAAGCGGGCGCGCGCCGCTTCCTCACGGTGGAAGTGCATACCAACGGCGGCAATCCCAATGAAACCGTCCTCCGCAAACTCGCCGCGCGGGCCGGCGATATTCGCGGGTCCATCGTCCGTGTGGTGATCAAGACCACCGCGGAGCAAGAATCGCTGCTGCGCGACGACGAGATCCGCAAGGCGCTGAGCGAGGCGGCCTATATCGCGTCGGTCAGCCGCGAGGTGGACACGCCGCAACGCACCCGGCTCGGCGGGCACGCCGTCGAGCAACTGACCACCCGCCAGGCCCTGGAACTTTACTGCGCCACCGCGAAGATGCCGCCGGACCGCACGGAGACCTTGCTCAAATACGCGGACCAGTTAATAGGCGACCCGGCCGAGTGACGTGCGGCGCGTGGCGCTTCCTGAAACGGTACCTTGCCCATGGCTGATCGCTCGCTGAGCAACATAACCTTGCAGGACGCCTATAGCCGCGCGCAGGTCGCGCTCGAAGGCGGCGACAGCACCCGCGCTGTCGCTATTACCCAGCATATCCTGCGCTATTATCCCCAGTATATCGACGCCTACCGCCTGTTGGGCGAAGCCTACCTGGATCTGGGCCGGTCCGAGGAGGCGTTGCGCTTCTTCACGCATGTGCTCAACGCCGATCCCCAGAACGTGCTGGCCCACATCGGCCGCGCCATCATCGCCGAAGATCATCACCAGGTCGATATCGCCATCGACGAATACGAGCGCGCCTTCGAGGTCGATCCGAGTATCACCGAACTGCGTGGCGAGTTGCTGCGGCTCTACGCCATCCGCTACGGCAGCGCGGGCGCGTCGATCCGCACCACGCCGAGCGGCCTGGCCTATGTCCACCTACGCGCCGGGCTGCGCGAAGCGGCCATTAGCGAACTCGGCTATGTCGCCCAGGTGCGCCCCGACCGCTGGGATGTCGAGGTCGCGCTGGCCGAGGCCCTCTGGCGCAACGAGCAGTTGGACGAGTGCGCCGCCGTCGCCGGCGATATTCTGGCCGGCCACCCGGCCTGCGTGAAGTGCAAGTGGCTGCTGGGCTATCTCCATTGGAGCACCGGGCGCACCGAGAGCGGGCGGCAATACCTCATGGATGCCGTGGCGCTCGACCCCGCCTACCGCATCGCCAACACCATCTGGGACGCCACCCCCTGGCCGGTGGACCGGCGCATTACCCGCGCCCAAACTGCCATGGTGCCCGGTTGGACACAAGAAGAACTGGCCGGTAGCGACCTGGACCTGTCCGTTGCGCTCCCCCCGGAGCCGCCCGCTCCCTCCAGCGAGTCGCGTCGGGTCACGCAGAAGTTCGAGACCCGCCCGCCCCTGCCCGGCGAGTCGCAGCGCATCACGCAGAAGTTCGAGACCCGCCCGCCTCTGCCCGGCCAGACCAGCGAGTTGGTGCCGCCCCC
>JAICKM010000904.1 GCA_025927935.1 Chloroflexia bacterium
ACGCCGGTTTCGGGGGCCGTCGCCCAGCCCAGGCGGGTCTGCAAGTCGGCGTGGTCGCGCCAGACCTTGCCGAAGCCGCGGATCGGCTCATAGAGGCCGGCGGGCGGCGTGGCGTTGCCGCTCTCCGGGTCGCCGTCGCGCCAGGTGTCGGCGTAGCTGGTCCAGGTCATCGTCGCGCTGTCGAAGGCGTAGATGCGCAGGCGGTCGCCGTCCCAGAACATCCAGCCACCCTGGAACGACTGCACCGCCGCGGGCGTCACCGCCGCTTCCGGCCCTGTCGGGCAGCCCAGCGTGTTGCGCAGCGCGTAGCTGGCCTGGTAGACCCGCCCGAAGGTGCTTTGCGGCGCCCAGCGGCAGTCCGCGGTGGTCGTAGGCGTGGCCGTGGGCGGTGGCAGCGTGGTCACCACGGTCGGCAGCAGCGTGGGCGGGGGCGGCGGCAGCGTCGCTGTCGGCTCCGGCGGGGCCGGGCTGGGCGTCGCGCTCGGCACGGCGCGCGTGGCCGTAGGCGGGACGGCCGTCGCGCTGGGCGGCTCCGGCGTCGCGGACGGCGGCACATGCGTGGCGACCGGTGCGGGCGTCGTGGACGGCGGCACCACGGCGGTGTGTGTGGGCGCGGGCGGGCGGATCACCGGCGTGACCGTCGAGGGCGGCGGCGGCTCCACGCGGGGCGTCACGGTCGCCAGGGCCGGCGGTTGCACCGGCGGCGGCACGATCACCGGCTGGGTCGGCCCCACGGCGACGGCGGTGGCCGGCGGCGGCGCGGGCTGCGTCGGCACCACGGGCGTCTCCGTCGGCGCCGGGGTGTTCGTCGGCGTCTCGGTCGCGGTGGGCAGCGCCGTATCGGTCGGCGTGGGCGTCGGCGAGTTCAGGAAGTTGCCGGTCGTGAACCGCTCGACCACGGCATGGTCCAGTTGCTGCCCGTCGATAAACGTCGTGCCGGTCAGCACGGTGACGGTGTAGGCGGTATTCGGCGCCCAGCCGTTCTCCGGCAGCAGCAGCACCCGCTGCCGGTTGTCCAGCCAGTCCGGCACGAGCCGGGAGGTGGCCGGGTCGGTCTGCACAATATCGCTCACGTCTTGCGTGGGCGACACCGGCTTGGCAAAGAGGATATCAACCTGGGTATTCACGCCCAGGTTGCGCTGGTCGGGCAGCGGGTAGCGCACCTGGGCGGCGGCCACCTGGGTGGGCTTCGGCCAGAGTTGCAGGATCGCCACCACGGCGACCACCAGCACGGCGGCTACCCCACCGAAGCGCAGCAGCGCTCCCAGCGCCGGCACCCAGGCGCTCTGGTTCTCGCGGGCCTCGATGGCGGTCCACACATCGCGGTGCAGCGTCAGCGGGGGCTGGGGCCGCACCAGCCCGCGGATGTTCCCGCCGATCTGGCGATATTCCGCCAGGACGCGGGCGCACTCGACGCAGCCCGCCAGGTGGCGTTCCACCTGCGCGCGCTCGGCGGGTGTCACCTCCCCGTCCAGATACGCCGACAACAAGGGCCGGACATGCGGCGAACTCATGACGACACACTCTCCCCAGGCATGGCTATGACGCGGGTGGATCGCTTACGCATGGGGCGCCTTGCCCTTCTGCCGCTCGCGTTCCGTCACTTGGCGGAACTCCTCGCGAGCGCGGAACAGCAGCGACTTCACGGCGGACCGCGACGTGCCCATCACCTCGGCGATCTCATCGCACGACAGCCCCTGGTACTCCTTGAGCACCAGCGCCGTGCGGTGTTTGGGCGAGAGCAACGTCAAGATCCGCTGGACTTCCTGCTCGGTCTCCCGGCGCAGATAATTCCCGGCCGGGTCGTCGGGCGCGGCGGGTTCCAGGGCCGGGTTGGTGTCGAAGACCTCCCACGGCAGCCACTGGACCAGCCGTCGACGGCGCAACACGTCGAGACAGGCATTGGATGCGATGCGATGTAACCAGGCAGACACATTAAGATCGGGGGTCGTGCGGGGTAGCGCCAGGTACGCCTTGACGAAGGTGTCTTGCGTCAAGTCGCTGGCGTCTTCGGCGTTGCCCATCATGCGATAGATGAAGCTATAGATCCGCCGCTCGTAGCGTTGGTAGATGGCTTCGAAGGCCGCCGCATCCCCCTGGCGGGCGCGAGCGATCCAGTTGGTTTCGTCGATAGCCACGGTTAGTGCGAATCCTTCCGCCACAGTGCACTCCCTTCAGCATACTCAACGAAGGGAGGCGGCCCAGGTTGCATATTCGGGGGCCACGGGTGCCCCGTGCCGGAGGGCGGATCGCCGGGATCCAGCGGGCCGGCAGCCGAAATCAGGTTCGCCGGACGGGGTGGCGACCACCCGGCGCGCACCGGGTGATCACCGGATTATATAGACTGGCCGCAGGCATGTCAAGCTTGCGCCCTGCCATGCGGTCATCCGCGACGATGACGCACCGCGCAGACGCGAAGGGCGCGGAGAATACGGTTAATATTAATTATCTTCGCGCCTGCGCGGTGAACTTTTGCGGCGCCGGCAAGGTGGCGCGGTGGCGCGCCCCACGCGCTGCCCGCTGCCGTCTGCTTCTATAATGCATCGGGCGGCACGAGGTCACGAGGAATTGATAGGGTCCGCTCGTGCCGCCGGATGCCTGCTATGCTATAGACGCCGGGCACCGGGGCACTTGTTC
>JAICKM010000816.1 GCA_025927935.1 Chloroflexia bacterium
CCGGAACACCCAGTGGCGTTTGCCGCGCCCGCCGGGTAGCAGGCCCGCTTCCAGTAACTCGCGCAAGTCGTCAGGCACGGTCCAGCCGCGCCGGCGCAGGGCGCGCTGCCCGATCAGCGGCACGGTCTCGGCCAGGCACTCCAGATCGGCGGGGCTGAGCGTGCCGACGGTGCGCCAGGGATCGAGCCGGCACTCGAACATGATCTCGGCCTTGAGATAGTTGCCGACGCCGTTGGCGACTGTCTGGTCGAGCAAGACCACGCCGATCTCCTGCTCCAGATTGGCCGGGCGCAACAGGCGGCGGATGAACTCGTCCTTGTCGAAGGGCACGGCGCACATATCGGGGCCGAGCGCGGCGAGGGTGGGGAGCTGCCGGTACGGGTCGCCGGTGCCGATGTCGAAGACCTGGCCGTTGCACAGGGTCAGCAGTTGGCGCGAGGTGCGGATCTGGGCGCGGGTGGTGCGGTCGTAGGGTACGATGGCATCGGGCGGGAAATACTCCCACTTACCGAACATGAGCAGGTGGAAGTGGAACCAGAGATCGCCGTCCAGGTACCAGAGGATGTGCTTGCCGCAGGCGGTGATGCGCTCAATGCGCCGGCCGTCGAGCGCGCCAGGGTGGGCCTCCATCCAGGCGCGGGCCTTGCGCAGGTTGGTCTCGACCGCGATCAGGTGGGCACTCGCCAGTTCGGCGTTCTGGTGGGCAGCGATGCGGTGGACTTCGGGTCCTTCCGACATAGGTGTGTCCTCTTGTTAGGCGCGCTGAACGCTCGGTGCCTGGCGCGCACTCGACGCGGCGTTCGGTCTCGTGGGGTTGTTTATGCAAGCGGCGTTCCACCGATGGAGCACTGGGGCAATGGGGCAGACAATAAAAAACTCCAGCGGCGGCATCGCTGGAGTTTTTTATGAGACGAGACCGGCTTGCGGCCGGTCCTGGCTAGAACGTAGAACCGCACCCCCGGTTAAAGTGTGCGATTCATGATAATATCTTACAACGACATTCTCGATGGGTCAAGAGGACTTTAGTACCTTGGTCGGGTACCCAATGGTCCCTGGTGTGCCAGGGACGGGCGGGCCGGTTGCAAACCGGCCCCTACACGAGCAAGGATCGTGGGCGGTTAGCGGGAGGAACGCGGTCGTGTTTCCGGAAGACGACTATACGCCGCACGGGTATTTGCAGAACCGCTTCGACGCGGGGCCGTTCCCCGGCCTGGAGGCGGGCGGGCCGATCCGGTCGCTGGCCGGGGCAGGGGTCGCCTGGCGCCCGGCGCACGGGCCACAGGGCGGGTTGCAGATCGGCGTGCAGATCGGAGAGACGCTGCTGCTGGTGGATCCGCCGGGGATAATCGCGCCGTACCACTCGGCCCATATGCTGCGCTTCACGTTCGGGCAGGGACCGGTCAACGTCTATGCCGACTTCTGGCTGGCCGCGCGAAACATGATGGGCTGCCGGGTGGAGGTGTTCCGCCCGGTGGGGCGCTACCGGCCGCCGCCGGTGCGGCTGGTGGTGCTGGCGGTGACGGCGTGGCCGGGCAAGCCGCATGGCTGGTGCTATAGCTCCGGGCGCTACGACGCGGCGAGCTGGCGGCTGGCGGTGAGCGTGGAGCGCGGCCCCTGGTACCAGCTTTGGGCCTCGGCGCAGGCCGCAACGCACGGCTTCGGCGGCGACCTGGCCGAAGTCGCGCCCTGGCTGGCAAGCGGGGCGCCTGCACAGGACGCGCGCTACTACAACTTCCGCCACGTGCCGCCCTGCTTCTGGGGTGCGCTGGTGGTCCCGCTGAAGTTCGTCAAAACCTCGGCCCATGCCTGGGCGCTGGTGGAGCGGGTGGACGTGCCCTTTGCCGAGGGCGAGATGCCGGGCGTGCGCGACCTGAAGGCGAGCCGCGAGGCTATCGAACGGGAGGACCGGCGTTTCTGGCGCGGGGCGCCGCAATTGGGCAAGCAGGGCTGGCCGGGGCATTGGCGGCGGGGTCTGGTCTATGACCTGGAGACGACCCGGCTGCTTGTCTTGCCTCCGGCGGGGATCTTCCACGGCCCGTTCCCGGTCTGGATGGCCGCCTGGCCGCGCGCCGTGCTGGCCGAGGGCACGCTGGATATGAGCCGCCTGGCCTACGCGGACCCCGCCGCGGCCCAGCAAGCCGTCGCCACGCTGCTGGCCGATGCGCCGGAGGCACAGGTACCCTGCGTGTGGGCCAACGGCGGCTATAACATGATCGCGGCGGATGGGGCAGCCTGCGGCACGTCCCCGGCGTGGTGCCTGCCGTTCCACAACCTGTGGCTGCTCTGGCTGCGCAACCCCGACGCGGCGTGGCTGGCCGGGATTTATCCGCGCCTGGTGGCCTATGTCCGCTGGTGGCTGGCCGAGCGCACCGACAGCGCGGGCTGGGTGGTGTACCAGTGTACCTGGGAGAGCGGCGAGGACAACACGCCGCGCCTGGACCCCACGCGCAGCGGCGACGCGGTGATCCGTGATCTGGTGCGCTCGGCGGAGTTGCAGGCAGCGCTGGCGCTGTGCGCCGAGGTGTTGCGGCGCTTCGCCGTGGCGCTGGACCGGCCCGACGATGCCGCCGAGTGGGCGGCGCTCTACACGGCCTACCGCGACCGCACGCGCAGCATGTGGGACGTGGCGAGCGGGCGGTTCCGCGATCTGGACCCGGCCACCGGCACGTGGCGCGAAGTACCGGAGGACGACGGCACCTATTGGGGCAGCAGCGCCGGGAGCTATAGCAGCCCGCTGCAACTGATCCCGCTCATGTACGGCATCGCCACGGCGGAGCAGGCGGCGGCATTGCGGGCGCACCTGGCGGGCTACGTCGCGGCGCCCTGGACGTGGTGGCCCTCGTGGAGCTACCATGTGGCCGAGGCGGCGCTGGCGGCGGGGGCCGCCGAGGTGGCCGCCGCGCTGGCCGGGCAGGTGGTGGATCGCGTCTACCGGGCGATGGACCGCCCGGATGCGAACGACGGGCGCCCGCTGCCCGGCGTGGCCCCGGAGTTCTGGCCCGAACCGGCACCGGATGGCGCGCGGCTGTGGGAACCCGCCGAAGCCTA
>JAICKM010000903.1 GCA_025927935.1 Chloroflexia bacterium
CCCCACCGCGTGACCCCGCGTCGCTGCCCCAAGCAAAAGCCCCATCCCTCGCGCGGGGGATGGGGCCGGGGCGCGGCGGGAGTATCGCTATAGCCGCCTACTCCGCGGCAGGATCACTGTCTCCCTGTTCGGTATCGGCGGCAAAAACCACTTTACGATAGACCTCGGCCACGGGCAGTTCGCAACCGATAGACGACAGTTGCACCACTGCCGCCGAGTCCGTGATTGCCCTATACACCCAACGCTCGCCCGCGCGGACATAATTCTCTACAAGCACCTGATCTTGGGCCACCAGCAGATACTCCTGCACCGAGGGCAAGGCGCGGTAGTAGCCGAACTTGGCGCCGCGATCATAGCCTTCGGTCGCAGGCGCCAGCACCTCGATGATCAGCGTGGGGTTCAGCAGCGTGTCCATATCTTCATCTTCAAACTGGGGCGGCTCGCAGACAACGGCAAGGTCCGGATAGAGATATAGGTCCCGCCTGCTCACTGCCACCCGCATAAGACTCATATATGCCTCACAGGGCCGCTCTAATAGTTGCATGGTCAACACCCGCGCCAGGTTGCCGGTGATCAGGTTATGCCGGCGGCCGGCGCCGCGGGTGACGACGATCTGCCGGGCCAGGTTAGGCTCGTCGTCGGCGTCGCCCATGGGGATGATCTTTCCGGCGATGTATTCGTGCTAAGAGCCTATCCGAATAACCCGGTATAATTAGCGTATGGACAAACCAACTACCACCAAACGGACGCGGGCGCGCACCCGTAATAACCCCACCACGACCGGCTTCCGAGTCTCGGATGAATTGTGGGCGGTGCTGGAACCGCTGCTACCGGTTCATGTCAATACCCACCGCTTCGGCGGCGGGCGGCCCCGCGTCGCTGACCGGCGCTGCGCCGATGGCATTTTCTTCGTGTTACGCACCGGCGGCCATTGGGAGGCGCTCAACCAGACCGACTTGTGTGCCCAATCCACCGCTCATGATCGCTTTCAAGAGTGGGTGGTGGATTGGCGTCTTCCTGCGCCTGTGGCAAGCCGGGGTGGCCGCCTTCGACGAGTGTCGGGGCATTGACTGGAACTGGTTAAGCCTGGACGGGGCCATGACGAAGGCGCCGTTGGGCGGGGAAAAAAACCGGCCCCAATCCGACCGACCGGGGCAAAGCCGGGGTCAAACGCAGCCTGTTGACGGAGGGCCACGGCGTGCCGCTGGCGGTCGTGGTGGCCGGCGCCAATCGGCACGACATGAAGTTGGTGCGCGCCACGCGGGAGCAGATCGTGGTGCCGCGCCCCGCACCGACAGCCGAGCAACCGCACGGGCTGGGTCTGGATAAGGGCTACGATTACGACGAAGTGCGGGCGACGGTGGCGGAGTTTGGGTTTACGGCGCACATGCGCAGCCGGGGCGAGGAAGCCCAAGCCCTGAAGCGGGAAGCCGGAGCGCGGGCGCGGCGCTGGGTGGTGGAGCGGGCGCACTCCGGGCTGAACCGATTCCGGCGGTTGCTGATCCGCTGGGACAAGAAGGCCGAGAATTACCTGGGCTTTCTGCATTTCGCGTGTGCCCTCATCGCCTTGCGGGCAGCAGGGTTATTCGGATAGGCTCTTAGGATCATGGCGTGGGTAGCGGCGATCAGGGCTGGCGTGAAGGCAGAGTGGCCACCGCCGCGGGGGAGATTGGGCAGCGCGTCAAAGCCGCCGGCGAGAAAGGCTTTAATCCAGGCGCGGACGGTTTGTTCGTGCTGCCCGAGATGGTGGGCAATGCGGGGCACGGTCCACCCGGCGTCCGAGAGGCGGAGGTTAATCGGACTCGGCCATTGATATTACCGTCAGGAGTCATATAATAAAAGGGCGTCGTTCCTGATCGGCCCCGGCGGGGAGTTCACCAACCTGCTGTAAATGCTGACGCTGCGGCCGCTGGTGAACGTGCTCGGCCCCGGCACTTACCCAGTGCAGCCGCTGTACGTGCGTGAGTTGGCGTGCTACGTGGTGGCGATGCTGGACAACCCGCGCGGCGAACCAGACGCTGGAGATCGGCGGGCTCCAGACATTCACGTTCAACGAGATGATGCGCAAGACGCTCGAAGCGTCGGGCCGACGAGGTGTACTGATCCATATGCCGCTGCCGATCATGCGCCTGGTCGTGCCGGTGCCCGATAAGGTAGCGCCTGCGCTGATCACGCAGGACCAGTTCAAAATGCTGCTGGGCACCAGTGCGACCGGCGATACGCGCCTGGCCGCGGGGGGCGGGTTCGCGCGGGGGCCGTTCGTGGAGGCCATGCGCCGCGGCCTCAAGGCCCCCTGGCGACCGCCAGCAATACCCGGCAGGCGCGACATGCCGGAGCGAGACGCGAGATGATATTGGTGAGCGGAAAGACCGCAGCGGTGTGTCGCTGATCGGCGGCGCAGGGCTTTTCCCCCCTGCGTGGCGGATAGCCGCAAGCTCGAGCGCGGCTAGGTCACCTACGTCTACGGCGCGCCGGACCCGCCCGCCGAGGCCCAGGTGCCCAGCCCCAGTTAGGAGGATGCTCCCATGCGTGCTGCCGGAATCCGTCAGTTCGGGGCCAACATCGAGCTACTGGAACTCCCCGCGGCCGGTGCGCCGGGCGCGGATGAGGTGGTGATCCGGGTCGTGGCCGCCGGGGTCGGCAACTGGGACGACC
>JAICKM010001045.1 GCA_025927935.1 Chloroflexia bacterium
GGGCAGAAAGGCCAGATCGGTCTGCGCGCCGGGCACCTGGTGAATCCAGGCCAACTGCGCGGCAAACTGTTGCAGGAAAGCGGGCAGATCGGCGGGAGCGAACTCCGGCGCGCCCGCGACGTATTCCACCACGAGGTAAGGCGTGGGGAAAATCGCACCCGACTCGTCGCAGTAGTAGGGCGCGGGGGCGGGCACCCCCGCGGCGCGCACGATGTGCAGAAGCCGGAACTCGTCGGCGGCGATGTGCGGGTTGTGCGCGAGGTCCACCGGCCCATGCCGCCGCACGACCAGTTTGCGCGTCCCGCCATCCGCCTGGGCCACCTCCAGCGCCGTCACCTGGGCGGAGACGCCGCCGTGCAGGGGCCAGGCGCGCAGCAACGTGCCGTCCGGTTCGATCTGTTGCGCCACCTGGGCAAACCGGGCGTCGTCTTGGGCTTGTGTCATCCTGTTCCCCCACGAGACGAGACTCTTCGCTGCGCTCAGAGTGACAAGGGACATGAAGGCGCGCAGCACGCGAAGAAAGTGACCTGATAGAAACAATCTTCGCGTGCTGCGCGCCTTCGCGGTGTACTTATACCGGACGGGGGCGCGGCTACTCGGCGGGGGCGCGGGCGGCGAGGATGGCCGCGCCGACCACGCCGCTGTTGTCGCCCAGGCCCGCGCGCACGATGTCCACGGCGGCGGCGGGCACGGCCAGCGCGGCGCTGCGCGCCTGCTCACTGGCGACTTTGAACAGCAGATCGATGCGGTCGATCACGCCGCCGCCCAGGACGATGCGCTGCGGGTTCCAGAGGTTGATCAGGCTCGCCAGGCCCAGGCCCAGGTAGAGGCCGGCCTGGGTCATGATGTTGACCGCCAGCGGGTCCTCATGGGCCACGGCGTCGGCCAGCGGCTTCGACTTCACGCGCTGGCTGGTGTCGAGCAGCAGCGGGCCGAGGCTCGACTTTTCGCCGCCCTCCACCGCCTCGCGCAACTGGTTGACGATGGCCGTGCGCGAGGCGTAGGCTTCCAGGTGGCCGCGCTGGCCGCAGCCGCACACGCGCCCCCCGGCGCGCACCATGGTGTGCCCGATTTCGCCCGCGCTGCCCGCGGCGCCCGTGTAACGCGCGCCGTTCTGCATCAGCGCGCCGCCGATGCCGGTGCCCACGAACACGCAGGCAAACAGCGCGATGCCCTTCCCGGCGCCGAACTCGTTCTCGCCGATGGCCGCCACTTCGACATCATTGCCCAGCGCAATCGGGACGTGGAAGCGCGCCTGGAGCGGCTCGCGCAGCGGCACCATGCTCAGGCCGCCGCCCAGGTTGGGCGCGGCACGCAGGACGCCCGCCGCCGGGTCCACCTGCCCGGCCACGCCCAGGCCGATGCCGCTGACCTGCTTGGCGATGTCGCCGGGCGCCCCGGCCAGCACCTTGGCGATGGTCTCCTCCACCACCCCCACGACGGCATCTGCTCCGACCGGGGGACTCGGCATCTTGACGAGGTTCACGATCTGCCCCGACTCACAATCGATCAGCCCGCCGAGGATCTTGGTGCCACCCACATCGACCCCGACGGTGTAGCGTCCAGCCATTGGTGTCTCCTTTGTCATAGTAGACCGTCACACGTTAATTGTCACTCTTCGCCGCGCGCCGAGTCTCGTCGTTTGCCCCCACGAGACGGAGATTCTTCGCTGCGCTCAGAATGACAGATCCCGGTTGACCAACTACCACACCTTAAGTGTCACTCTTCGCCGCGCCGCCGAGTCTCGTCGTTTGCCCCCACGAGACGGAGATTCTTCGCTGCGCTCAGAATGACGGTTCGCCCCACGAATTGTCACTCTGAGCAGCGCGAAGAGTCTCGTCTTGCA
>JAICKM010000716.1 GCA_025927935.1 Chloroflexia bacterium
GCTGCTCGGCGATCTGCCCTTGCTGCAAGCGGGCGATGTCCGCGCCATGGCCGAGATCGCCGCCGACCCGATCCGCGGCGCGCCCGTCGTGGTGCTGGCGCCGGACCGGCACGGCCTGGGCACCAACGCGCTGTTGCAGCGCCCGCCGGGTATCGTGCCTTTCCAATTTGGGCACGACAGCTTTCCCCGCCACTTTCGCGCCGCTGCCGCCAACAGCGCGGAGATTATGATCTACCGTTCGCCGGGCACCGCCTTCGACCTCGATACGCCAGGCGATCTGGCCGACCTACCGGCCGGGTTCCCGTTGCGCGTTGCCGCCCGGCCCACCTGATAGCCAGGGCCACCGATAGTGGTCGTTATTAGTTATGTCAATTTGAGAGGATCGTTATGCCCGCTCCCTCGGAAATCCATATTCTCGCATTGGGCGCCTTCCCGGAGGTCACGCCCGGCATGGATCTGCCGCCGTTGATCACCGCGGCTGCCGCGACAGCCGGTGTGACCTTCGCGCCGGGCGATATTCTGGTGGTCACGCAGAAGATCGTGAGCAAGGCCGAAGGCGCGCTGGTCGATTTGCGGACCGTCGAGCCGTCGGACCTGGCGGCGCGCTGGGCGGCGGCCTGGGGCAAGGACCCGCGCCAGATCGAGGTGGTGCTGCGCGAGAGCAAGCGCATCGTGCGCATGGCGAACGGCATCATCATCTCGGAGACGCAGCACGGCTTTGTTTGCGCGAACGCGGGGGTCGATGCGTCGAACGTGGCCGGGCACGACATGGTCTCGCTCCTGCCCCGCGACTCCGATGCCTCGGCGGCGCGGCTGCGCGAGACGCTAAGCGCGGAACTCGGCTTCGATCTGCCGGTAATCATCTCAGATTCGTTTGGCCGGCCCTGGCGCTACGGGATCACCAATGTGGCGGTGGGCCTGGCCGGGCTGGGCGCGGTAGCTGATTACCGGGGCCAGACCGACGCGCACGGCTACCTGCTGAACGCCAGCATCCTGGCGGTCGCCGACGAACTGGCGGCGGCGGCGGAATTGATCATGGGGAAGCTGGATGGGCGGCCGGTGGCCGTCATCCGGGGGTATGCGTATGAGGCGGCGAACGGCACGGCCCAGGATCTGCTGATGGATCCCGCGCGTGATCTGTTTCGCTAGCCCTATTGAGGATCGGCGCCTGGTGACAGGCGCGCTGGCGAGCAACGAGTACGGCGCGATAAATCGCGCCGCTACGAAGCGCGTGGATCTACGCTTGATAAAGTGAGGGTGGTCCGGACCTCCCGCGAGCAGGACGGCGTTGGCTCCGCTTGCTCTGTTTATATCAACGGAGCAGGCGGGGCGCGGTTGCATCCTTTTCGCACGCATCCGGGACGAGTTTTAAGGAGGATTCTATCATGGGTATTCTAGGTTACGCCGCCATGTTCGAGCAGTTCACGCCCACCGATCTGCTCCGCTATTCGCAACAGGCCGAGCAAGCCGGGTTCACGGCGGTCATGGCCTCCGACCACTTCCACCCCTGGACGCCGGGCCAGGGCCAGAGCGGCTTTGTCTGGGCCTGGATGGGCGCGCTGGGTGCGACGACCCAAGTGCGCTTCGGCACGGGGGTCACGCCGCCCGGCTATCGCTATCACCCGGCGATCCTGGCCCAGGCCGCGGCGACGCTGGAGGCGATGTTCCCCGGCCGCTTCTACCTGGGGCTGGGCGCGGGCGAGGCGCTGAACGAGCACATCGTCGGCGGCTACTGGCCGGAGCCGGTGGCCCGGCTGGAGATCCTGGCCGAGGGTATCGAAGTCATCCGCAAGCTGTTCACCGGCAAAGTCGTGAAGTATCGCGGCCAGCACTTCAACCTCGAAAGCGCCAAGCTGTATACCCTGCCCGACCCGCCGCCGCCCATCTACGTGGCGACCTCCGGCCCGGTGAACGCCGAAAAGACGGGCGCGACCTGCGACGGTATCATCACTGTCGGCGCCGCCGACGAGAAGATCAAGATGCTGCTGGGGCGCTTCGAGAAAGGGGCGCAGGGGGCGGGCAAGGACCCGGCCAAGATGGCCCGCATCCTCCAGTTGCACGTCTCCTGGGCCGACAGCGACCAGGCCGCGCTGGACCAGGCGGTGAAAGAGTGGCCGAACGGCGGCATGAACTTCCCCAAGCAAGACATCCGCAACCCGGAGGACTTCGCGGCGATGGCGAACCTGGTGCGCCCGGAGAACTTCAAGGGCCGCGTGCTGTCGTCCGCCGACCTGAACGTCCATCTGCAACAGATCCAGCATTATGCCGACCTGGGCTTCAACGAGATCTACGTCCACAACGTGGGCCGCAACCAGGAAGCCTTCATCGAAGCCTACGGGCGCGAGGTGATCCCGCATATCAAGTGGCAATAGGCCCGATCAACAAAGGTACACGGTAAGAGTTCGGCCCTGGACAATGGAGTAATACCACTATCCAGGGCCGAACCATTAGGCAGCGGATCAGGTCGGGGCGGCGGGGCGCACAAACTGCCCCAGCGGCTTGCCGTAGACTTTGCCGTCCACGAGAATGGATTGCCCGCGGAGCAGGGTACGCATGACCGGGCCGCGCAGGCGGCGGCCCACGTAGGGGCTGTGCTTGTGGCGGTATTGCAGGTCCTCGGCCTGGATGGTCGCGTCCCAACTCAGGTCGACCAGAGCCAGGTCCGCGTCGGCGCCCACGGCCAGGCGGCCTTTGCCCGGCAGGCGGAAGCGCCGCGCCACGTAGCCCGCCGTCGCGTCGGCCAGCCGGGTCAGCGGGATGTTGCGCGCCAGATGGCCCTCTGTTAGCAGCAGAGGCAGTGTGGACTGGCAGCCGGAGATGCCGCCCCAGATCCTGAAGAAGTCGGCGCCGGTTTTCATGTCGGCGGGCGCGGGGGAGTGGTCGGACGCGATCATGGGCAGCGTGCCGTCGCCCAGCAACGTCCAGAGTTCGGCCTGCTCGGCCGCCGGGCGCAGGGGCGGCGCACACTTGGCGACGGCGCCCAGGCGCTCCAGGTCGTCCTCGTTCAGCACCAGATAGTGCGGGCAGGTCTCGCAACTCACGTCCACCCCGCGGGCGCGCGCGTCGGCCACCAGGCGCACGCCGCGCCCGGTACTGACGTGGACAATGTGCAGCGCGCAGCCGGTTTCCTGGGCAAAGAGGATGGCCCGGCTGATCGCCTCCAGTTCCGCGATCACCGGGCGCGAGGCCAAGTAGTCGCGGGCGCCGGTCTGCCCGGCGGCCACAGCGCGGCGGGCCAGCAGCCCGGTGATCGCGTCGTTCTCGGCGTGGACCGCCACCGGGAGACCCAGGCGCGCGGCGCGGGCCATGCCCTCGTAGAGCGTCAGGTCGTCCACCGCATCGAAGTCCTCGATGCCGCTGTTCGCCATGAAGGCTTTGAAGCCGATCACGCCACGCGCCGCCAGTTCGTCCAGCCTGTCCAAATTACCCGGCACCAGCCCGCCCCAGAAGGCGAAGTCGACCATGGACGTGCCCTGGGCGGCGGCCAGCTTGGCGTCGAAGGCGGCGGCATCGACCGTCGGCGGGTGGGCGTTGAGAGGCATATCGACGAAGGTGGTGATGCCGCCCATCGCCAGGGCGCGAGTGCCGGTGGCGAAGCCTTCCCACTCGGCGCGGCCCGGCTCATTGAAATGCACATGCGCGTCGATGAGGCCGGGGAAGACGTGGTAGCCCGTGGCGATCAACTCGA
>JAICKM010000266.1 GCA_025927935.1 Chloroflexia bacterium
CAATGGCCAGGTCGAGTTCCAAATGCAGTGCTGCCAAGTTCAACCGGCCCACGTTGCCCAACTCCACGTGTTTGAGATGTTGCCACGCGCCGGCATCCCAAGGGTTCAGATCGGGGGCATAGCCGGGCAACCTCTCCAGCACAATGCGCTGCCCGCCGAGACGGCTCACGAAGTCTTGGACCTCCGCCCGCCAATGGATCGGCGACCCGTCCCAGATCACCAGCAAGCGTTCCCCGGCGTGGCGCAGCAGGTGTTGCAGGAACACGATGGTCTCCAACCCCGTCAAGGCTTCCTCGCGCACCAGCATGTAGATCTGCCCCGTGGGCGTCAGCCCGCCCATGACCGACAGATGGTCGCGGGTCTGCCACGCCGCCAGCACCGGCGTCTGGCCGCTGGGGGCATACGTCTTGACGACCCCGGCCAGCAAATAAAAGCCTGCTTCGTCCACGAACACCAGAGCACGCCGCTCCTGCTGGGCTTGGGCGTGCAGAGCGGGCCAGACGGCGACCCGCCAGTGGGCAATAGCCGCCGCATCGCGCTGGATGGCGCGCTCGATGGGCAGTTGCGGGGTCCAGTTGAGGGCCGCCAACAGGCGCGAGACCTGGCTTTTGCTGTAGGCCACCCCGAATTGGCTGCGAATGACATGCGCGACCCGCGTGCAGGTCCACACCTCGCCGCGGAACCCGTAGGCTTCGGCGCCGTGCCAAAGCAACTCCGGCAGCAGGTCGCGCTGGGTCGCCGTCAAGCGGGCCGGGGCGCCGGGCACCGGGCGGGAGCGCAGGGCGGCGGGGCCGCCAGCACGGGCGGCGGCGAGCCACTGACTGACGGCGCCTTCGGTGACACCCAAAGCGGTAGCGATGTCACGCTGTTTCCAGCCTTGGTGTTTGAGTTCCAGCGCCCGCATCCGTCGCCACTCCCGTGCGGCACGAGGCGTGGAGTTATCGGTCTCCATGCCCCATTATATAAAGCTTTAGCAACTTATGCAACACTCTGTAAGGCAATCTGTTCCTGCAAATCTTCATTTGCCATGGGAAGTCCCCGACGGTACTCCCTGTCCGAGGGCCGTCACTAACTTAAACAAAAGGGGCCGCCCGCAGGCGGCCTCGTCGGGCATCCGGCGTTAGCGCCCGTGGCAGAACTTGTACTTGCGCCCGCTGCCGCAGGGGCAGGGGTCGTTGCGGCCGGGCGCCTTGCTGCCGACCGTGGCGCCGACCGCCGCCGGGGCGCCTTTGCCCTGGCGCTTGCCGCGCGGCAGTTGTTGCGGCTGGGCCGGGCGCTGCTGCCCCCCGCCTCGCGCCGCGCCGTTGCCACGGGCCGCGCCGTCGGCGGCGCCCGCACCGGCGCCGATCATACCGGCCACCGCGGCTTGCGGCGCTCCGGCGGGCGCAGGTTCCTTGTGCGGGGTTTCCTTGCGCGCCGGCTGCGGTTGCGGCGCAGGCGCCGCAGCTGGTTCGATGCGCAGGCTCAGCACGCGCGTGCCAAGCTGGCGGATCTCGGCCTTCAACTCCTCGAACAGTTCGTAGGCGTTGCGCTTATACTCGACCAGCGGGTCCTTCTGCGCATACGCCTGCAAGCCGATGGACTGGCGCAGACTCTCCATGGTGGTCAGGTGGCGCGTCCAGAGCTGGTCGATGACATGGATGATCCAGCGCGACTCCTGGTGCTTGACGAAGGCATCGCGCACCAGCGCCTGGATCTCCTCGTCCAACTGGCCCAGCGGCTGCAACTCCAGCGCCTCCAGCCGCTCCATGCCGACGACATCCTCCATCTCGCGGTACACCGGCGCCGGAATGCTGTGATCAACCATGCCCAGCAGCGGCACATGGGCGTTCTGCTGAATGAAATCCTGGCCCAGGCGCTCCTGCACCTCGGCGTAGATCTGTTCCAATTGCCCGCCGATGATGCGCGGCAGTTCCTGGGCGGCCAGCGTACTGCCCGGATCGACAGGCAGCCGGGCAGCCGCCGACGCCGGACTCAGGGGGAACGCACTATCGACCAGATCGAGCAAGGCCCCTGCCTCGCGCTCGGCCTCCGACAGGTTAGCGTCGCCGGCCAGCTCCTCCGTAACCCCGGCCTGCACGGCCAGCGTATGCGCGTCGCCGCGCTCGGCGGCCACCCGCACCGCGTGCTGCACTTCGGCCAGGCGGCCGGCGAACTGGTGGTCGAACTCGTTCGCCGCCATATCGCCGAAGTATTGCTTGGCCTCCTCATACTGCATACCTTCCAGGTCGTCGGCGCTCAGGTCGGCGGGCAGCGGTAGGATCGCCGTCATGATCTTCATCAGCTTGGTGTAGTCGAAGCTGGCCTGCTGTACCGTCTCGTACATCGGGTCATCGACATGGTAGAAGGCGCGCAGATCGCGGTCGATGGCGCCCTGCACCAGGTCTAGCCGTCCAGCCGCGCCCTCCGCGGCAATCGTCGCCAGTTCGTCGCCGACGGCTTCGCGGTTCCCGGCCTCGATCAGGGCCGCGACGTGGTCGCGCAACAGGTGATGGGCCATGCGCCGGGTCACGTCCTCGCTGAAGGTCTCGGCCAGGGCGGCGAACAGCGTTTCGGCGTCGATCTGGCCCTTCTTGCGCGGCGTGGCCGGGGGCGGCGCGGCGGGATTGGCCCCGACCCGGTTGGGATTCGCCAGGTCGTCCACCGTTTCGGCCAGCATATCGAGGACAATCGTCCGCGGTTCGCCCTGGGTCAGCACATAGCGGCGTTCCTTGTAGATCACGTCGCGCTGGGTGTTTACCACGTCGTCATACTCAACCAGGTGCTTGCGGAGGTCGAAGTTGTAGCCCTCCATCTTGGTCTGCGCCGTCTCCACGCTCTTGGAGATGAGGTTGTGCTCGATGGGCATATCCTCTTCCCAAAGCGCGTTAAACACACGCGAGTTGACGATATTCTGGTTGACGCCGGAGCGGCGCATGATCTCGTCTTCGATGGAGACATAGAAGCGCGACGAGCCGGGGTCGCCCTGGCGACCGGCGCGCCCGCGCAACTGATTGTCGATGCGCCGGCTCTCGTGGCGCTCGGTGCCGACGATATGGAGGCCGCCCAACTCCGCGACGCCGAAGCCCAGAGTGATGTCGGTACCGCGACCGGCCATATTGGTGGCGATGGTTACGGAGCCTTTCTGGCCGGCCTGGGCCACCAGGCTGGCCTCACGCTCGTGCTGCTTGGCGTTGAGCACCGCGTGCTCGATCCCCTCCTCGTTGAGCATGGCCGCTAATTCTTCGGACTTCTCGATGGAGACAGTACCGACCAGAATCGGGCGGCCCTGCTCGTGAATTTCCTTGATTTCCTCGACCACGGCGCGGAACTTGGCCGTCTCCGTCTTGTAGACCCGGTCGGGGAAGTCCTGGCGCACCATGGGCAGGCGCGTCGGGATGGCGGTGACTTCGAGCTTGTAGATCTTGTAGAACTCTTCCGCCTCGGTGAGCGCCGTACCGGTCATGCCGGCCAGCTTATCGTACATGCGGAAGTAGTTCTGGATCGTGATGGTGGCGTAGGTCTGGCTCTCGCCACGCACCCGGATGCCCTCTTTGGCCTCGATGGCCTCGTGCAGCCCTTCCGAATAGCGGCGGCCTTCCATCGGGCGGCCCGTGAACTCGTCCACGATCACCACCTCGACCGGCTGCTTGGGGTTCAGTTTCTCGCCCGGCGAGACGATCTTGCCGTCCTGCATCAACACATAGTCGCGGTCGCGGCGGAATAGGGCGTGCGCCTTGAGCGCATTGTCCAGGCCGTAGACCAGCATGAAGTTGTCGGGGTGATACAGGTTGGTGATGTGGAAGAACTGCTCGGCGCGCTCCACCCCTTCGTCGGTGAAGACCGCGCTGCGCGACTTCTCGTCCACCTCATAGTCACGCTTGGCGTCGAGGTGGCGGGCGAAAGCCGCGGCCTTCTCATGCACATCGCTCGTGTCTTGCGACGGGCCGCTGATGATGAGCGGCGTCCGCGCTTCATCAATGAGGATGTTGTCCACCTCGTCGACCACGGCGAAGTGATGGCCGCGCTGGACCACCTGCTCGGATCCCGGCGCGGTGTTATCGCGCAGGTAATCGAAGCCGAATTCCGAGTTGGTGCCGTAGGTGATATCGGACTTATACTCGCCCGCCCGCTCATACGAGTTCATGTCGTTGAGGATCGCGCCGACGGTCAGGCCGAGCTGGGCGTACACGGGACCCATCCAGTCGCTGTCGCGCTTCACCAGGTACTCGTTGACCGTGACCAGGTGGGCGCCCCGCGCGGTCAGCGCGTTCAGCGAGAGCGGCAGCGCGGCGACGAGGGTCTTGCCTTCGCCGGTCTTCATCTCGGCGATCTTGCCTTCGTGGAGCGTGATCCCGCCCATGAACTGCACGTCGGCGGGACGCAAGCCGATGGCGCGGCGGGCCGAGTCCCAGATGCAGGCAAACACAATCGGCAGCAACTCGTTGAGCAGATCCTGTTCCTGCTTCCGTTCGGCCTCGCTGTATTCGGTCTGCAAGGCGCGCAAACGGTCGGCCTGCTCGCGATCCCCGGCGGTGCGCAGTTCAGCGTGGAAGCGGCGGAAGAAGTCCTCGATCAGGTTATCACGCGCCACCATCGCCTGCTGGAGATGCAGCGGCTTGACGGCGAGGGGCGGGTTCAGCCCGGCTTCCTCCTCGGCGTCGAGTTCGGCCAGGAGCGCGTCCTGGCGCTCCTGCAAGGCGGCCAGCGCCTCCAGGAAGGGGCCGACGGCCTCCGGGAAATCGGCTTCCAACCGCTCCTGGTAGGTCTGCCACAGATCGGTGCGGGCGCGCAGCAGTTGGCCGCGCACCACGGCCATGTGGCCTTGCAGGCGATCCGTGCGGGCGGCGAAGCGGGCCTGTAGATCGGCCAGCGCAGCCTGGGCGGCCTCGCTCGCCTCAACGCGCGCCAGTGCCTCGGCGGTCAGGGCCAGCAGCGGCTCGGCGGCCGCTTCCTGCCAGGTCAGCAGGTCGGCCAGGTCGTCCTTGGGCGCGCGCACCGTGCCCGCGGCGATGCCCTGCTGCGGGGTGAGCGGCACCGGCGCGGGCGCCGATTTGCGACGTCCAAACAGCCCGCCGCCACCGGATGTATTCGCTACGGCCGCCGACGGCACCGGGCCGGCTGCCGCCAGCAGTTCACCGGGCAGCAACAGACCCTGGCGCTGCAAGTGCTTCATCAGGTCGTTGGCTTGCAGCGCATCGACCAGGGTGCGCGTCGCCGCGCGCAGTTTGTCCCGATCCCCGGCGACGGCGGCCTGTTCGGCGCGCATGCCGTCCAGCGGATGCGGGCCGCGGTCCACATTGGCGGCCTGGCCCCCCGCCAGCGACGTATCGCCCAACAGCGCCAGCAGCGCCGTGGCGTGGCGCAGGCCGTCGAGCAGGTCTTGCAAGCGGCGGAAGTAGCCCGCGATCTCCGGCCCCAGAGCCGTAGAGGTCTGCTCCACCATCTTGCCGATTTCGTCCGGGGTGGCCCGGTTGCTTTTGCGCTCGTCCAGGTTCTGGAGACGGCTCGTCACCACCTCCATCGCCGGGCGGCCGGCGCTGAACGCGCGCAACTGGGCCAGGATGCGGTCGCTCAGTTCCGCGATATTGGCTTCCACCTCCTGGCGGTCGCCGGTGCGCCGGGCCAATTCGGCCATAAGCTGGGCCAGCTGGCGGCTATCGGCCAGCAGCACGTTCATATTGCGCGTGGTCGCCTCGCCTACCTCGATGACCCGCCGCAGTTCCGGGGCGTCGGCGGTGAGACCCTGCACGGTGGCCGTGGCCTCGGTTAGCGCCTCGCGCAGCAAGTCGGGCAGCACCCGGCCGGCGTTACTCTCACGATGGATGAGCGTGTGCAGGTCCGCGCGCAGCGCCGCCAGCGCCGCCAGTTGCGCCGCCAGCAACTCCTCAATCTCGTTATTGACGGCGGCGACAATCTTGCGCAGCCTGGTAAGTTCTTTGTCCTGGGAGTCGACAAAGTTTCCCAGCCACTTAAACATAAGAGATCCTCTTTCGATAAGAGTAGGCAGTGATCAGTGGTCGGTGGTCAGTGATTCTTCGTAAACTGACCACCGACCACCGACCACCGACCACTCGTTAAGCACTTTTCAGCGTTTGCACTTCAAAGACCGTTTGCAAGCCCAGGGCTTTCAGCGCGGCGTCCAGACCGCGGCGATAGGCAATCGCATCATAGGCAGGGCTGTCCGCCCGCACTTCGGCGATATCCGTGACCAGGCGGGTGGCGGTGCCGGCCGCGCCGGCCACATTGGGCACGCCTGCCGCTTCGAGCGCCGCCACATAGGGCGCCTGGCGCGCGGGGTCGCGCACGCCGAGATCGGCCAGTTGCACGGCCAGCAGGTTGCGGCGCAGGTCGTCGCGCTGGCCCGCGAAGAAGCGGGCGCTCAGGCCGGCCAGGCGCGTGACCAGGGCCTCACCCACGGCGGCGCTATCGCTGGTCTCGGCGAACTGATCGCTGATCCAGCGGCGGTTGCGCTCGGCCATGTAGGGCGGGAAGAAGGTCTCGTTGCCGGTCAGTAGCGCCGCGACATCCAGGCCCCAGGTGCGGGCCGCCTCGCCCAGCGCGGGGGCGATGGCGTCCACACGCGGAGTGATCCAGGCGTGATCGACCAACGTGAGCAGATAATTGGCGACCGGCTGCATGGCCTCTTTGTCCCGCGCGCCGGCGCGGAGCAACATGCCCAGCGGTTTCTCCTGGCGCGGGTGCTGCTCGATGTGCAACAGGTGGTGCAAAATCAGCGCGACAATCGCCGCCGGTCCGGCCTGGCGGGCGATGACCGGGTTGTACTCGATAATCACGCCGCGCGTGCTGGGCACCAGGCTGACAATGGTGCGGTCAATGGGGCGCAAATAGACGTTGCCACCGGTCTGTCCGGCCAGTTTCAGCAGCAAGCCGTTGAACGTTTCATGCACGGCGGCGGGCATCTGCGGCGCCGCAGCCGTCTCGGAGGTGCTCTCCAGCAAAAAGCTCAGCGTATTGACCGTGACCCGGCAATAGCGGCATGGCGGCGTCTGCGGCCGCTCGTCGTCGATGGTGATCCAGCCGGGGCAGTGCCCCGTGGGGCATTTAACCACCCGCTCGGCGGTGGCAAGAAGTGGCATGGTGGTGAATACTCCTCAATTCCCAGTCCGCATAAGGCGGAGAATGCGCAACGCAAGATAGACTATCTACAATTGTACCCGAAAGGGCGCGGCTGTGCCACCGTCTTCCCTTATTAATGTGCCACTAAGAGTACGTAGGGAACCGCGCCATGGTTGCCCTCAGTCCGCGCTGAGGCTGCCCGCCACCTGGACCTGGAGCATGGTGGTGCGCCCCGGCTCCATCTGCGGCAGGCTGCCCACAAAGATGAGAATATCGCCGGGGCGGACCAGTCCGGCATCCAGCACCCGGCGTTCGGCAGCGGCGAGCGTCGTCAGGGTATCGCTGAACGGCGCCGTCACCAGCGCCTCGACGCCCCAGGTCACGGCCAGGGCACGCTGGGTGGCGGGTTGGTCGGTTAGCGCGATAAGCAGGCCGCGAGGCCGGTATTTGGCGACCATGCGCGCGCTGGTGCCCGTGCGGGTGAGGGCGATGATGGCGCACGCGCCCAGTTCTTCGGCCATGTGGTCGGCGGCCTGGCAGACAGCCTCGGTCATCACAAGCGCGTCGGGGCGGGGCGGCGTGCCCATGGCGGGAGGCCCGGCCAGCGCCGCGACGTGCGCCGTCCAGCCCTCATAATCGAACACGCGCTCGGCTTCCAGCGCGATACGCGCCATCATCTGCACGGCGGCCAGCGGGTACTTGCCGGTGGCCGTCTCGCCCGACAACATGATCGCGTCGCTGCCGTCGAGCACGGCGTTGGCGACATCGGTGGCCTCGGCGCGCGTGGGGCGCGGGTTGCGGATCATCGAGTCGAGCATCTGTGTGGCCGTGATCACCGGCTTGCCCGCCCGGTTGGCCGCCGCGATCAGGTGCTTCTGGATGCCGGGCAGCAGTTCCGGCGCCATCTCCACCCCCAGGTCGCCGCGCGCCACCATCACCCCGTCGGCGGCGGCCAGGATCGCGTCGAAGTTCTCTACGGCGGCGGGCTTCTCGATCTTGGCGATAATGCCCACCGGGCGGTCCGTCTGCGCGGCGATCAGGCTGCGCGCCTCAGTAATATCGGCGGCGGCGCGCACGAAGGAGAGCGCGATCAGATCCGCGCCCTGCTCCAGCGCGAAGGCCAGGTCCACCCGGTCTTTCGCGGTCAGCGTGGGCACGCCGAGCGGACGGGCCGGCACGTTGATGCCCTTGTGCGCCGTCAGCACCCCGCCCACGACGACGATGCACGCGATCCGCCCGGCGGCGGGGTCCACGGCCTGGACTTGCAGGTTCAGCAGCCCATCGTCCAGCAGAATCGTGTCGCCCGGCTGCACGTCGGCGGCCAGCCCCGCGTAATCCACCGGGATCGCGCCGGGGGCGGCTTGCGTGCTCAGCGTCACCGTGTCCCCGGCGGTCAGGGTCACGCCCTCCGCCGGCAGCGTGCCGACGCGGATGCGCGGCCCTTGTAGATCGGCCAGGATCGCCAGGTTGTGCCCTGCGCCCTCGGCGGCCAGGCGGCGCAACAGCGCGATCTTCTCGGCGGTGATCGCCGGATCGGCGTGGGAAAAGTTGAAGCGGGCCACACGCACGCCGGCG
>JAICKM010000736.1 GCA_025927935.1 Chloroflexia bacterium
CAAGCGAGATGGCATATACAAAGCTACGGTTAGCCTTGATCATATTGTTGTTGGCTTTGTATGCAAATCCGGCTCTTCGAGGTTTAGCGTGCTTGAGTACTGAAGACTTATCAGAGTGACAAGTCCATTGGTAGCGCCCGCTGGGCGAGAATTATCCGCGTACGGAAGTGCGCGTGCCGCTGACGGGGATTCCTAACTCGGCCATCCAGTCGCCGAGGACGGTCATGGCGCGGGCGACACGGGCCTGGTTGGTGCGGTCGTTGAGCCAGGTGCTCACGCCGGAGGGATGGGGCAGCGGCAGCCAGCGGCGGCCATCCCGCTCGAAGCCCTCGCCGACGAACGTGTGCAGCGGGCCTTTGCCCAGAAAGGTGCTGATCGCCAACTGGCCCACCAGCACCACGATGGGTGGATCGAGCACGGCCAGTTGCGCGTCCATCCAGGGGCGGCACAGGGCCTGTTCGGCGGGCGTGGGCACACGGTCGCCCTTGGCGCCGGGCAGGCGACCGGGGTAGCATTTGGTGACGGCGCTGAAGTAGATGAGGTGCCAGAAATCGGCTTCCGAGAAGCCGGCCAGGGCGAACCACTGGCGCAGCTTGGCCCCGCTGATCCCGGCGAAGGGCACGCCCTCGATGGTGGCGCGCAGGCCCGGCGCCTGCCCCACCAGCAAGATCGGCGGCAGGGGATCGTCGGACGGGGCGAACGATTCGTGCTCGTTGCGGCTGGGCGCCTGGCCCACCAGCAGGATCGACGGCGGAGCGGCGGGCCGGGGATCGCGGGCCAGCGGC
Organism: Chloroflexia bacterium; assembly: GCA_025927935.1. The sequence continues at coordinate 786 of JAICKM010000736.1, forward strand.
AACGACTCGTGTTCGTTCAGGTAGCCCGCGGCGTGGCAGCGCCGGCAGGCGCGGATCTCGGCGTTGAGGGCCAGGAGTCGTTCGCGGCGCGTCAGGAGATCAGCCCTCGCAGCGTCGCCAGATTCATGCGGTCTTCGGCGCCATCGGGACCCTTCTCCGTCTCCAGCACCATCGGGATGTGGCGCAGGCGCGGGTCGTTGACCAGCAGTCGGAACGCTTCCAGTCCGATGACACCCTGGCCGATATGGTCATGGCGGTCCACCCGGCTGCCGAGCGGTTTTTTGGCGTCGTTGAGATGGATCGCCTTCAGCCGGTCCAGGCCGATCAGCCGATCAAACTCCAGCAGCATGCCCTCGTAACCTTCAGGCGTGGTCAGGTCGTAGCCCGCCGCGAAAACGTGGCAGGTATCGAGGCAAACGCCGATGCGATCGGGGTAATGGCTCTGCTGGATCATTCCGGCGATCTGCTCGAAGCGATAGCCCAGGCAGGTGCCCTGGCCCGCCGTGGTCTCCAGCAGCACCAGCGGGCCGCTGGGCCGTTCGCTCAGCACGCGGTCCAGTGCGGCGGCGATGCGCGCCACGCCCGCCTCTTCGCCGCTGCCCACATGCGCCCCGGCGTGTGTCACCACGCCGGGGATGCCCAGCGCCCCGGCGCGATCCAACTCCTCACCGAAGGCGGCCAGCGATTTCTCCCACAGCGTGTCGTCCGGGGTCGCCAGGTTGATCAGATAGCTATCGTGGACGACCAGCGCATCGGGGCTATAGCCGGTCTCGGCCAGCGTGGCCTGGAAGCGAGCCACATCCTCCGGCAGGAGCGGCTTGGCCTTCCACTGGCTGGCGTTCTTGGTGAAGAGTTGCACGGCGTCGCAGCCCACGTCGCGCCCGCGGGTGAGCGCGTTCTGGCAGCCCCCGGCAATGGACATATGCGCGCCCAGGCGCGGACCGGTAGACGTTCTTTGCTCAGCCACCCGCGGGACCCTCCGGCTGGAGTGGGTTGCGCGCGCCCAGCCCTTGCGCCAGGTGCCGGTCGGCCAGCTCCTGACGGCGCTCAATCTCGATTTCGGCCTCTACCAGGTCGAACAGCGGCGCGGCGCCCGCCACCAGCGTGTCAATTGCCAGGCGCAGGCCGCGCTCCAACTGATCGAGCGTCACGCCCGGCCCACCCTGCTCCGGCAGCGGCGGCACATGCACGAAGCCTACGCCCTGGAGCCGGGACCGGCTTTCGGCATAGCCCAGCGCCTTGTACAGCACCCAGTTGCAGAGAAACCCCCCGGCGTCCGTCGAGATCTCGGCGGGCACGCCGCTCTCCTGGAAGCGCTCAGCCAGCAGCGGGGCCGGAATGGTCGCGATGCGATACTCTGGCCCGCCTTCCTCGATCAGGTCGTTTGGCGGCGGTAATGCGCCCGCGTTGTCGCGCGTGGGGTTGGTGAAGTTGTGGCCGCGCACCTCGGCGCTGATCACCCGGCGGGTGCCACCGACCCCCAGCATCAGCACCCAGCGCGGATCGATCTGCTCGATAGCGGCCTGCAACGTGGGCCAGGCCGTGGCCCAGTTGACCGGCAATTGCGCTGTCACCACATGCACCATCTCGATGTTCTGGTCCGCGAACCGGCGGGCCAACTCCCAGGAAGGGTTGGTCGGGAACTGGCCGAAGCCTTCGAAACCGGTCAGCAACAGGCGCGGCACGTTCGCCGCGGGAGTATCTGCCATAGGAAAACCTCACTACATGGCGCCGCCGGGCGCCGGGTGTCCTAGTTCGCGATCATCAGCAACCGGTGACACAGATCGGCATAGTAGCGGACGAGCGGAACCTCTTCCGCATCGGGGTCTTGCCGCAGAAAGCCGCGCAGGTCGGACAGCGCAGGCAAGAAGGCCCCCAGCCGGTAATAGAGCATCCCGCGCTCTTTCAGCTCCCAGACCGCGTCGGGATGCACCAGCAGCAAGCGATCCACCACCACCACGGCCCGGTTATAGTCGCGCCGCTGCAAATAGATCGCCTTCAGGTTGTTGAGCACGCGGGCCAGGATCTGGTGGCGGGTCATGGGGGTGAGAAATTCGCCGGAGAAGGTGAAGTCGGGGCCGTAGAGCCGGCGGAAGTGCGCCGCGCAGTCGGCCCGCGTCAGCAGCGCGCCGTCGTTGAATGGATCGACGAAGAGTTCGTCAGCCTGGGGCCGGCCATAGCGACCCGGACCGTTACCCACCCCCGCATATTGGACAATAAAGTGCCCCGGTATGCCCACACCCAGCAGGCGCAGCCCCAGGCGGGCCGCCACTTCCATGTAGACCAGCGAGATCGTGATCGGGATGCCGGTGCGGCGGTCCAGCACTTCGTTCAGGAACGAGTTCCGCGGGTCATAATAATCGTCCCGGTTGCCGCGAAAACCCCGTTCCACGAAGAGCACGGTGTTCAGCGCGGTAATGATCTCGCGCGGGGCGGCCACCGGCGCGAGGGGCCGCCGGGCCGCCGGGCCGCCGGCCATCAGCCCCAGGCGCGCACGCACGAGATCCGCCAGGTCGTCCAGGTGGGCCAGGTAGCCTTCAATATCAAGCGCGGGGTATTCTTCCTGCGCGATCAGCAGGGCGGCACGGGCCAGATCGATATCCGCGTCGGCCTTCCGGACGAGATCGGCGAAGGCACGGCGCACAGGTGAGGGGGCGCTCATCGCCATAAGGGGGTGCTCCTCTACCAGATGCCGTAACCAGGTTCCATCGCGGGTCACTCACCGCAAACCTGAGGTGCCTCATTATAAACCATCATCCCGGTTGGCGGCAAAGCCGCAAGCTCGCGACCGCAGGCCG
>JAICKM010000620.1 GCA_025927935.1 Chloroflexia bacterium
CCGCTGCGGGCGTTCCAGGGCGTGCGCGTCTCCGGTGTGTCGTCGAACGTGGGGGAGCCGGGCGCCGGACTCGCCTCTTTACGGGTGGCGTAGCCGGGGATATAGTCGTCTTCCGGTGGCGTGGTGGACATACGGTACCTTTCCGCGCGCTAGCGCAGGCCCGGCTGCAAGGGCAGATCGGGCGGCGACGAGGTCGCCAGGACGCTGGTCAGGGCAATGCGCAGGTTCGCCAGCGCCGTTAGCTCGATCAGGGCCAGGATCAGCGCGATCAAGAGCGGGGTGAGCGCCATCTGCCAGGTCAGCACGCTGCCCGCGCGCCGGCTCATAGTGGACACGATCAGCACGTTGGTCATGGTCAGCAGGGCCAGCAACCCGCCCACGGCGCCCAGCGCCAGCGGCCAGTAGAGCCAGTCGCCCACCCGTGGATCGCCCGCCGCCGACAGCATGACGCCAACCACCACCGCCGCCGGCACCAGATAGCCGAACAACTCGAACGGCTGATCGATGGTGCGTTCGCGGCGCAGCAGCCCGGTGCGCCAGAAACTCTGGTTGAACAGCGGGTAGAGCACGAACATCAACGACACGCCGGCCAGCACGCCGGTGATCAGGCGCAGCCAGTTGGTCGTCTCATAGAGCGCCGTGGCCCCCGGCAGCGCGTCGAAAGTCGAATTGATGCCGTCGAACACCATCGTCGAGAACATGAAGCCGAGCAGCGGGAAGATGCGGCGCGAGGGCAAGCCTCCAGCCAGGGGCCGCAAAATCAGCAGCATGATCAGGGTGACGAGCGCGCCGAGATAGATGCCGCTGCACCGCGCGCAGAGCGGCAACTGGTGCCCGGCGATGAACAGCGAATGGCTGCTCAACTGGTGGCAGACGCCGAAGCCCAGGAAGTCGAGCTTGTACTTCAACGAGCCGGGCACGAACACCAGCAGCCCCAGGAGCACGGCGATCAACCCGGCCTGCACCGGCGAGATCGGCAGCGACCGGTCCTTCAGCACGCGCATCATTGCGTCGGGGGCCGGATGGTGACCGCCTGGCCGAAGCGGCTGAAGTCGACCGTCGCGACCAGGAAGCCCTGGCGATTGGAGTTAGCGGCCAGCGTGACGTTGGTCTGCAAGCGCGTCACCAGACCGCTATCGGCGGCCAGGTAGACATCGGCGTCGGCGGCGGAATAGCTCAAACCGGGCACCACGGGCAGCACGCCGGGTTCCAGAGTCATATGCAGCCGCCGGCTTGGCACGCCGTTGATCGTCGCATCGGGAGCGGAGGTCACATCATGTGCATATTGCAGCACGCCGAACAGGCTGGATAGATCGATGCTGCCGGCACTGCTCCCCGCCCCTAGCTTCTGCCAGCGCCCGCCGGTCGTCGTGTCGCTAAGGTAAGTCGTGGCGCCAATCGTGATCACTTCGCTGGTGCCCTCAAGCGACTGCTGGACGAAGTGGGTGCGATCCGGGGCCTGGAAGTCGCCCGCCTGCCGCGCGTAGGGCACGGTCAGGTTGCCGCTCTTCAACTGGATCAGCGACTCGAAGTGGTAGCTCGGCGCCGCCGCCATGCGGGCCACGGCGTTGCCCAGGGTCGCCGCCGCCGGGCCATAGCGGTACTCATAGTAATGCTGGCCGATGTTGCCCATCTGCACGCGCCACTGGGGGTCGTTGGCCGGGACGAAGGTCAGGACGCGGCGCTCATACGCCTGGATCAACACCCACTGCGGCGCGCCGGCGATTTTGACGCGCGCCCAGTAGGCTTCGCTGATCGGCAGCCCAGTGGCGAAGTTCCAGGGGTCGGATAGCGGCGCCGTGCGGGTGGCCCCGCCCTCGCGCACCGGCCCGGTCGCGTTCAAGAAAGTCCAGAACACGCCGGGGATATTGTGGTGCGTCTTGGGTTCGTAATAAGCAATGCGCGTGACATCCATGGCCCGCCCGGCGTCCTGCCCCACATGCCCGGCCTTGTCAATAGTCGCCGTGACAGCCGCGCCGGGGACCGCATTGGCCGGGTGGTCACCGCGCGAGGTATTGCTCACGGACAAGAACGAGGCATAGGTGGGCGCGGTCGTATCGTCGGTGTCGGAGGCCAGCGGGATGCCGGCGGGCGCCCGGTTCTCGTAGCTGGTGAGGCCGGTCTGGATACACCCGGAAATCAACTCGATGCTGAGCAGCCCGTTGGTGACGAACCACTTGGAGTTGCGATCGCCGTTCGGGTCGTTGATCTCCATGCGGCTCTTGTCGAAATACTGCACCAGGTGCGATCCGCCGGGCAACCCGGCAAACGGTTCGCGCACAATCATGCCGGGCGCGGGACCCCAATACCAGGAGCGCCCGGCCTGCCCGGCGGCGACCGGGCCGTCGGTGCGGGTCCATACTTGCTGAAACGCCGGGTCGGCGTAGCGCAACTCGACGGCAGTCGCCGGCCCCGCCACGATCAAGCCCGCGCCGAAAGCCGTGCCGAGCAATGCCGCCAGGAGCAGGCGCGCGCCGCGCCGGGGGGTGGTTCGATGCATGCGAATAAAGTACCTCTCTAGGTTCACAACGCGGGGGCGAGACCGCAGCAGGCGCCCTGAATGCCCTCATTATAGCCGGTGCGCCCGCCCGGCGGCAAGCGCCGGGCGGGACACAGCAATAGGGGCGGGTGCCACACCCGCCCCTATCGCCGCGTCGTGCTGTTGTGCTATGGCTGGAGGCTGGCGCTATACTTCGGCGCCCAGGCCCGTGTTGGCACGGACGTTGAGTTCGGTGAACTTCTCCTCCGCCGACGGCTCCGGGCGCAGCATCGTGCCCACATAGGCGCCGATGAAGCCCAGCGGAATGCTCAGGATGCCGGGGTTGGTCAACGGGAAGATGGCATTCTTGTTACCGAAACTGGGGCTGAGCAGGATCAGGATGATCGAGGCCAGCAGCCCGGTAGCGATGCCGGCGACAGCGCCCGTCGTGTTGAAGCGCTTCCAGAACAGCGAGAAGATGATCACCGGCAGGTTGGCCGACGCCGCGACGGCAAAGGCCAGGCCGACCAGGAAGGCCACGTTGGCCGTCGGCCCCAGGACGATGGCGATCAGGATAGAGACCGCGCCAACTACGAAGGCCGCCACGCGCGCCACCCGCACCTCTTCGCCCTTGCTGCGCTCGGTGCCGTGGTGGATCACGTTCGTCCAGAAGTCATGCGCGAACGAGGTCGAGGCGCTGATGGTCAGTCCGGCCACCACCGCCAGGATCGTCGCGAAGGCGATCGAGGAGATGAAGGCGAAGAAGACATCGCCGGCCAGCCGCTGGGCCAGCAGCGGCCCGCTCATGTTGGTGCCGCCGTTCGCCGCAATGAAGTCGCGGCCCACGATGGTCGCCGCGCCGAAGCCCAGGAAGGTGGTCATGATGTAGAAGCTGCCGATCAGGGCCATGGCCCAGACCACGCTGGTGCGCGCGGTTTTGGCATCAGGCACGGTGTAGAAGCGGACCAGGATATGGGGCAGCCCGGCGGTGCCGAAGATCAGCGCCAGGCCCAGCGAGATCAGGTCCAGCTTGCCGACATCGCCCGAGTAGAGCAGGCCGGGTTGCAGGAAGTTCTTCGTAACCTCGGTGGTCGCACCGGCGGCGTCCTTGACCTTATAGGTGACATGGGTGGCCTCGTTGAAGAAAGCGCCCAGGTCGAACCCGAAGTGCAAGAGGACGAGGAAGCTCAGGAAGACCGTGCCCCCCATCAGCAGGATCGCCTTGATGATCTGCACCCAGGTGGTCGCCAGCATGCCGCCGAAGACCACATAAACGATCATGAGGATGCCGACGCCGATCACGGCGACGTTGTAGTCGATGCCCGACCCCTTGAGCAACAGGGCGACGAGGGTGCCCGCGCCCACCATCTGCGCGATCATGTAGAACGTGCTGACGGTCAGGGTGCTCAGGGCGGCCATCGAGCGCACCGGGCGGGCGGCCAGCCGGTAGGCCAGCACGTCGGCCATGGTGTACTTGCCCGAGTTGCGCAGCGGTTCGGCCACGATCAGCAGCACGGTCAGGTAGGCCACCAGCCAGCCCACCGAGTACATGAAGCCGTCATAGCCGTTGAAGGCGATCAGCCCGGCGATGCCCAGGAACGACGCGGCGCTCATGTAGTCGCCGGCCACCGCGATGCCGTTCTGCCAGCCGGTGATCTTGCGGTTGGCGGCAAAAAAGGACGACGTGCCGCTGGTCCGGCGCGCCGCCCAATAGGTAATGCCCAGGGTGATGGCGATGAACACGATGAACATAATGAGGGGGGTGGACATGGCTTATTTCCCCCCCCGCAGCGCCTTGAGTTTGGCGATGATGTTCTTCGCCTGGGCATCAAAGCCCTCGGCTTTACGCAGGTA
>JAICKM010000534.1 GCA_025927935.1 Chloroflexia bacterium
CCTGGCCCTCGGCCCGTATCTCCAGTGGGACGCGGCCATCGACGTGAATCACACCACCGGCGTACCCTTGCCCTACCTGTTGCTGCGTAACCTGCCGTTCCTGTCCATCGCCCGCGTGCCGCGCCGCTTCGTCGTGCTGGCCGACCTGGGGCTGGATGTGCTGGCGGGTGTAGGGGCGGCGTACCTGGTCGCCTGGGCGGGCCAGGCCGCGGCCCGCCTGCGCCGGGCGTGGGCACCGCGTGCCGCTGCCGGGGCCGCGCTCAGCGTCCTCGCTCTGGTGCCGCTGCTGGAACTGGCCGTGATCCCGCAGCCGATGCACCTGGTCTACTTTTCGCCGTTCTTCTCGCGCATCGCCGCCGAGCCGGGCGACTTCGCCATCCTGGAGTTGCCCGTGACCAGCCACTATCTGCGCGACCACTCGCGCATGATCAATCAGACGGTTCACCATAAGCCGATCATTGGGGGATATGTTGCGCGACGCGTCCATGACTATTATCTAGATCCCGCTTCGCCCTTCTACCAGTTCATCGACCTGAACACGAAGCCGCAGCCGGACATCGTGCCGCCGCTCTCGCCCTTCGCCGTGCTCAACTACTACAACATGCCCTATGTGGTCGTCTATAAAGAGGATGAAGGCTACGAGCAGCCCGGCGACAAGGAGGCCGTGGATGCCTATGTCCGCTACCTCTTTCCCGACCACTCCGCGGTGGTGGCGGACGACCAGCAGCTTACCGCGTATCGTGTGCCCGCCACACCGGGCGACACCCCGCTGATCTGGGTGGGCGGCGGGTGGCAAGCGCCGGAGAGCAACGCCACACGTACCTGGCGCTGGAGCAGCGGCCAGGACGCAAGCATCCACGTCATCACCAAGACGCCGCTGACCTGGCCTCTGCGCTTCACCGCGCAGACCTATCGTGGCGAGGCCACGCTGGATGTGGCGGTGAACGGCCAACCGGCGGGCAGCGCCGCCCTGCGCGCCAATCTCCAGGGCTATGACCTGGGCACGATTACCCTGCCGGCGGGCGAAAACGAGATCACCTTCCACAGCAGCGCCCCCGCCGTCGCGCCCAGCGAGATCGGCGCCGACCCCCACGATGCGCGCAAGCTAGGCTTCCTGCTGACCGATCTGCAATTCAAGTGAGCCGGCGCGGGCCGGTTTGAAACCGGCCTCTACACCGCAACGATTCTGAGAGGCGACGGGCGTCCGCCCCTTGGCGGAGACCAGGTTCCCTCGCAAGCCGGATTGCGGGACGGGGCACCTCTCCCGTATAATCGGGGTGTGAGCAGTTAGGCGTGCCGGCTCTATTACCGCGCGGGCCTGAACCTGACGGCTAATAGCTAACGGCTGACGGCTCATGTACACAAGACCCGCGCCGAGGGAATCGGTTACCCTCACCGGCGGCCACTCCAGCCGCACTGCGCCAAGGTGTTGTGTCATCCAGGAGGTTTGTTATGCTCCCCGCCCGCACCCGTATTGCCCCCTCGCCCACCGGCGACCCTCATGTCGGCACCGCGTATCAGTCGTTATTTGACTTTGCCCTGGCCCACCAGAGCGGCGGGCAGTTTATTCTGCGCCTGGAAGACACCGACCAGGTGCGCTATATCGAGGACTCGGATCGCCGCATCTTCGAGGCGCTCCACTGGATCGGCCTGCCTTACGACGAGGGACCTGATATCGGCGGCCCGCACGCGCCCTACCGCCAGTCTGAGCGCCTGCCGATCTATGACAAGTATGCCCAGGAGCTGATCGCCAAGGGCCACGCCTACTACTGCTTCTGCACGCCGGAGCGGCTGGCCGCCATGCGCAAAGCGCAGGAGGCGCGCAAAGAGCCGCCCCGCTACGACCGCACCTGCTTGCGGCTCTCGCCCGAAGAGGTGCAGGCCAAGCTCGCGGCGGGTGAGCGCCATGTAATCCGCATGAAGGTGCCCGACGAAGGCATCACCAGTTTCGTGGATCTGGTGCGCGGCGAAATCCAGTTCGAGAACCGGCTGATCGACGATCAGGTGCTGATGAAGTCGGACGGCTTCCCGACCTACCATCTGGCCGTGGTGGTCGACGACCACCTGATGGAGATCACTCACGTCCTGCGTGGCGAGGAGTGGATCTCGTCCACGCCGAAGCACATCTTGCTGTACCAGTTCTTCGGCTGGGAGCCGCCGCTGCACGCGCACACGCCGCTCCTGCTCAACGACGACCGCAGCAAGATCTCGAAGCGCAAAAGTCCCGACAAAACCCGGCTGGAGGGCTTCCGTGACCGGGGTTTCCTGCCCGAGGCGCTGCTGAACTTCCTGGCGCTGCTGGGCTGGTCGCACCCGGAGGGCAAGGAGATCTTCAGCCTGGATGAGTTCATCGAGTTGTTCCATCCCGACCGCTTGCTCAAAGCGGGATCGGTGTTCGACATGAACAAGCTGATCTGGATGAACGGCGTCTACATCCGGGCGCTGTCGATTGACGAGCTGGCCGAGCGGCTGGCGCCGTACACCCAGCACCCGCCCGACAAGGTGCGCGAGGTGCTGCCCGTGTTGCAGGATCGGTTGAAACTGCTCAGCGAGTTCGACGACCTGGCGTCCTTTTTCTTCGCCGAGCTGGCCTACGACCTGGCGCTGTTCAACAGCAAGCAGTTCGACCGGGCGGCCCTGCGCGAGCGCCTGATCGCGGCCAGGGACTGGCACGCCGACCTGCCCTGGCCGTGGGACAAAGAGACCTGGGAGGCGGGCGTGCGCGCGCTGGCCGAGGAGTTGGGCTTCCGCAAGGCCGGCGACCTGTTCATGCTGCTGCGCGTGGCCGTCACCGGGCGCAAGGAAAGCCCGCCCCTCTACGACACGATGATGCTGCTGGGCCGGGATAAGACGCTGGACCGCTTCGACGCGGCCATCGCGGCGCTCGGCGAGTAGCAAACCAGCGCACAAGCGCAAATAAAACGGCGACCGGCGTGAGCATTCACGCCGGTCGCGTCGTTTGTATCAGGGATCCGAAGATCGTTAATTCATCGCCTCGAAGCTGAACAGGCCCTTCATCGGTAGGGTCGAGGTCCGCACGTCGGCGGCTTCCAGTTCGCCCATCACCCGGCGCAGGGCGGCGACCGCCCGGTGCAGCAGCAGCTTCACCGCGCCCTCGCTGCGGCCCATGTGCGTTGCCACTTCGGCCAGCGGCATCAGTTCGTGGCGGCTGTAGCGCAGTTCGATAGCCCGCCGCTGGTCGTCGGTCAGCCGCTTGAGCGCGATCTGCAGCAGGTGCCGCTCGATCTGCTGCTGCTCCTGGGCTTCGATGCAGGCATCGGGTCCCGGATCGTCGCACGCGATCTCCACGAGCGGGAAGCGCGGGTTCTCCAGCGGCACATGAGCGATGCCCCGGTTGCGCCGGTGCTGCCCGGCGATGACCGTCGAGGCGATGCGATAGAGCCAGGCGCTGAACGGAATGCCCCGCCACTCGTAGTGCGGCAGCGCCTTCAGCGCGGCGAGAAAGGTTTCCGCCGCCACGTCCTCGGCCTGGACGGGATCGCCGGTATGGCGCTGGGCAAAGCGATAAATGGCCGGGTAATAAAGATTATACAGATCGGCGAAGGCGTCGGGATTCGACTGGGCCGCCGCAATCAGCGCGGCTTCCCGTGAAGGACCAGTGGGCATGGGCCGCGCAGCCGGAAGATAACCGGTGGTGGCGGGCAGAGCGCGCGCCGCGCCACTCGTAAAACTGACGGAATCAAGCATCGGACTGGCGATCATGTGCGGTCTCCTTCAAGCGCCGGCATTCCGGCGAGGGGCAGGGGCCGCAACGCGGCGGCCTCCCGTAATGCGTGCAAAAGAGTCTGAGGAGTAGCGCCCTTTTCGACAAAGCGAGCCGCCCCGGCGCGCATGGCCGCCTCCAGGGTGTCGTCGTGCGGATTAGCCGTGTAGACTACCAGCGCCAGCCAGGGGCAGGTGCGGCGTAGATGGGCGGCGAGACGCAGGCCGTCGCCGTCTTCCAGGCGCACATCCAGCAAAATCAGGTCGGGTCGCAATTGCTCGACCAGAACCAGGGTAGTCAACCCATCTGCGGCCTCACCCACGACGTGCATATCGCTCTGCAAATCGATGAGTTCACGCACCGCGTCACGCACCCGCTGCACACTGTCAGCCAACAGGATTCGTATGGGGGAGCGGTGTAGTGCGTCCATGAGCCTCCAGGAACCTTTCTCCGACAAAAGTATGAGAACGATGCCGTTCATAAGTAGTGAGGCTATTGTACCTGCTCTAATCCGCCCTGGGATCAGCCCGAACGGGCATCCGACCATAACAAAATGACCGACCTGGCGGTCGGTCATGTGCCTAGCGTGAGGGGGGACATTTGTCCCGCAGAGGACGCTTAAACGAGGCCCTTTTCGCGGGCATAGAGCGCAGCCTGGGTCCGCCCGGCAAAGCCCAGCTTCTGGAGAATGCTGCTGACGTGGGCGCGCGCCGTCTTTTCGGCCATGCCGAGCTGCGCGGCGATCTGTTTGTTGCTGAGGCCGTGGGCCAGGAGTTGCAGGACTTCGCGCTCACGGGGGCTGAGCGTATCCTCCGGGTGGCTGGCCGGCTGGGCCACCGCGTGCATGAGCAGGCGCGCCACACGGGGCGCCAGCGCCACTTCGCCGCGGTAGGCGGCGCGGATTGCGTCGAGCACTGCCGAGGCGCCCTCGGTCTTCAGCAGGTAGCCCTGCGCGCCCGCGCGCATCGCCTCGATCATGCGATCCTCTTCTTCCGCGCTGGTCAGCACCACGACACGGGCCTGCGGGGCTATCCCCTTCATCTGCCCCAGCGCCGAAAGTCCATCCAGGTTGGGCATCATCAAGTCCAGCAGCACCACATCCGGCTGCAATTGCTGAGCCAGCGCCAGAGCCTCCGCGCCATCCTTGGCCTCCCCGGCGACCTCCAGGTCGGGTTGTAGCTCGATCACCATGCGCAGGCCCTCGCGCAACACCGAATGATCGTCGGCAATCAATACCCGAATCGGCCCCGTTTCCGCTGTTGTCATGGGTGCTCCCGTCTGCGTTTCATCAGTTCTGCGGGCCGCCGTTGCGGGCCGGCCTCAGTATGGGTACAATCAGGCTGGATATATTATACTCGATAGCGATCCCGATGGGAAC